>JAJYPE010000228.1 GCA_021795585.1 Actinomycetes bacterium
GCCGTCCCACCTGCAGAAACGACGGGTGCAGGTGTCGCGCAACCGGGTGGCCTGGCCCCCCCTGCAGGCGGGCCAGATCCATCTCCGCAAGCCCTGGCCAAAACCGCTGATTGCGCCGGAGCAGGGCCTGCGCCCGGCGCAGATGGGTCACATCGCCCTTTACCCTGATCAGATGGGCAAACAGGCGCATATTGAGTGCGAGCTGCCGGAAGCCGCTGTCAAGCTCATGAGCGGTGTAGCTGCTGAGATCGGAGACCTGATGAAGCGCATGCCGCTCGGCCCCAAGCCATGATTCATAGGCGTAGAGACCGGTATAGGCGGCAATAATCAGCACAAAACCGATCGACACCCATTTGGCTGGGCGCGCCGAGCGGAACAGAGGCGAACTGGGGTCGTCGTGGTTGGCCATAAGAAATATGTAAGCTATAGGTAACACTATAGGCAATCATCGTGCCAAGCTCGACCGAGTCCTGCCCCAGGCCGGTCTAGGCGGTGATCAGCGGGATCAGCCGTGCAAGCAAGGCGCGGACCTTTTCCATGCCGCGCTCGAGGTGGTATTCGATGTCGCGCAGGCTGATAACCTCCTCAGCCTTGCCCGCAGCGGGGTTGGCGACGACCGCAAGGGTTGCATAGCACAGGCCGAGTTCGCGCGCGAGCGAGGCCTCAGGCATGCCGGTCATGCCAACCATGGTTGCGCCATCTTGTTCCATGCGCCGGATCTCGGCAGCCGTCTCGAACCTTGGTCCCTGGGTCGCCCCGTAGGTGCCGTGGTCCGCGATCGCAAGATGCGCCTGTGCCGCTGCGTCGGCAAGGAGCTGGCGCAGCGCGGTGCAGTAGGGGTGCGTGAAATCGACATGCGTCACCGGGGCCTGGGGTGTCCCGAAATAGGTATGCGCGCGGCCGTAGGTGTAATCGATGATCTGGTCCGGCAACGCGAGCGCTCCCGGCACGAGCTCGGAGCTGATGGCCCCGACGGCCGCCACCGCCACGACGTGCGACACGCCGCATTCCCTGAGCGCCCACAGGTTGGCCTGATAATTCACCCGGTGCGGGGCAATCGTGTGGCCCGGGCCGTGCCGCGGCAGAAAAATCACCGTGTGCCCCCCAAGCTGTCCGTAGGTCATCGGCGCCGACGGTTCCCCATACGGAGTGCGCATGACCTTGTGGTCGGTCACCTCCAGGTTCTTGAGACGGGTAAGGCCCGAGCCTCCAATGATCGCAAGCTGCATTACCCTTGATCCGCCTCCGCCGCCGCATAAATTCCGGGGAGATTGCGCAGATAACCCTCGTAGTCCATGCCATAACCGAACACATAGCGGTCGGGCACCTCAAGCGCGATGAAGTCGGCGGTCGTGATGGGTACCTTGGTCTTGCGCTTCACCACCAGCACCGCCTTGTACACCGCCGCCGCGCCTTGACGCCTGAGCCAGTCCTCGAGGGAAGCAAGGGTCGTTCCCTCATCCAGAATATCATCCACGAGCAGCACCGTTCGGCCACGCGGCGAGGTTGCAGGACCGGCGTTCCAGGCAAGCTCGCCACCGACCAGCCGATCCCCGTAACGCGACGCATGGATGTAATCGGTCTGCAACGGGAAGTGCAGCTGGGGCAACAGGTGGCCGAGGGGCACGAGACCGCCGTTCAGCACACAGATGATGAGCGGGTCGCGGTCCTTGAGTGTCTGTGTGATCGTGGCAGCCAGGCCCGTCAACGCCGCTTCGATCTCGTCCTGCCGGTACAGACAGTCCGCCCGCTTGAAGACCGCCCATGCCTGTGCTGCGGTGACCGCCACGGATAATGCCGTCAGTACGTAAACGTCACGGTGTCGTCGTCCATCGCCTGAGAGATCACATACGCGCCGCCGACGGTCTCTTCAATCTCCGGGATCAGATCCTTGCCCCAAAGCTCCAGCGTCGGTGTGCAGACCTTGAAGTGTACGCCCGCCTCATGGGCATCCTTGATAAAATCATAAACGGACTTGGGGCTGTCCTTCTGAACATGCAGCTTATCCGCCACTCCTTTGATCGCGAGCTCACCGGCGCGAGCCGTCAGGATCACCTCAACCTCGTATTCCATTGCCGCCGCGACGGTCGCCTGAAAGAATGGTGCTCCGAGCTCCGACGGATTCCGCGGATCGGTGTTCACCATGACGATCATCAGTTTGTCTGCCATCTCTGGACTCCGGTCAAATAAAACAAGAGCGGTGAATTATAGCGGCTCTGGCCGAGAAAGCCATTGAGGGGCCTGATACGGGCCCAACACGCAGTGTTAAAGGGCAGAACCCTCGGCGTTGCTGAGGATGGAACAATACTCGGGCTTTCTTGGGCCTGCTGAGTGCGCCTCGTGTCCACTCCGGTCGCACGGTGTTTGCGGGCAACTGTCCCCGAGCCCGCGCAATCCTCCCGTGCTGAAGCAGGCCTCTTTCGGTCTTCCTGAGCGCGGCAGCCGCCGCCAACACGCTACCGAACCGGAGTGTCCCGCCGGATGCGGCCCCGGCCTTCGGTCTCAGGGGCAGTCCCGAGGCAAAACCCCTTGCGGCGGATCATAAAGCTCCTACGGAAGACACGGGGAACCTCCCTGGAGAACCACGAGACGGGCGGGTAGAGGCGCACGCCTTATGACTAGAGTTTCAACCCTTTCAGGTAAGCGCGAAACTCATCCTGCAACTGCGGATGCTCAAGCGCATATTCCACGGTCGCCTGCAGATAACCGAGCTTACCCCCGCAGTCGTAGCGTTTGCCCTTGAATTCGTAGGCGAGCAGCTGCTCGCGCTCGAGCAGACCGGCAATACCGTCCGTCAGCTGGATCTCGCCCCCGCTGCCCGCCTGCACCTGTTCCAGCGCCTCGAAGATACGTGCCGTCAGGATATAGCGCCCGACCACGGCGAGCGTGGATGGGGCGTCTTCAGGCTTCGGCTTTTCGACAATCCCCTCGATCTTGTGCACCCGCTCATCGAGCTGGCGTGCGCGCACGATACCGTATTGGCCCGATTCCACGCGCGGGATCTCCTGCACCCCGATGATGGAGCTGTGGTAATGGCTGTAGAGGCGCACCATCTGTCTCAGCGCCGATGGGTGTCCACGGATCAGGTCGTCGGCGAGGATCACGGCAAAGGGCTCGCCCCCAATCACCTGGCGGGCGCACAGCACCGCGTGACCAAGCCCCAGCGCCTCCGGCTGCCGGATATAGATACAGCTCGCCTCTTTCGGCAGAATGCCCTGAAGTGAGCGCAGAATTTTGGTCTTGCCCCGGACTTCAAGTTCCGCCTCAAGTTCATAGGCCTTGTCGAAGTGGTCCTCGATTGCCCGTTTGCTGCGACCCGTGACGAAGATCAGTTCGGTAATACCTGCCTCGATCGCCTCCTCGACCGCGTACTGGATCAGTGGCTTGTCGACAATCGGCAGCATTTCCTTCGGTGACGCCTTGGTGGCAGGCAGAAACCGGGTGCCCAGCCCCGCTACCGGAAAAACCGCTTTCTTGATCTCCGTCATGTCCATTCACTCATCATTCTC
>JAJYPE010000229.1 GCA_021795585.1 Actinomycetes bacterium
GTTCCTGATGCGGCATCGCAACACCCGGCTTGTGACCATTGACATCGGTGCCAACGACGCTTTCGTGTGCCAGGAGACGACGGTTCACGCATGCACGAGCCAGAGTGAACTTCAGGCTGTGCTGAAAACGATCTCGAGCAACCTCTCGACCATCTACCACGCCATCCGCAAGGACGCGGGCTACAAGGGGCCAATAGTGGCGCTCAACTACTACTCGCTCAGCTACAAAAACAACCCTTACGGCAAGCTGTCGATGGCGCTCAGCAACCTGCTCAACCAGGCTATCGACGCGGCGGGCATGCCTTTCGGGGTGATCGTGGCGCACGGTTTTGCAGCATTTGAGTCAGCTTCATCCGGAACTTACATGGGCAGTCCGTGTGCCGCGGGTCTGCTGGTGCCGGTGCCTGCGGCCGACACCTCGATCCCAGGCGAGGCCTGCAACATCCATCCGTCACTCAAGGGACATCAAGTGCTCGCTGGGGCCATTCTCGCGGCATTAAACTCCAATGGGCCCAACTCGGGCACCCTGGGCTCCCGAGGCGTGCAAATGGCGGGAAAAGCCGGGTAGGCGCCCGCACTTCCTGCATGGTCCGCATTTGACGCGGGGAAGTAGACAGACGCCTCCGGCTCCAATGGATTCCCGGGCTCCCAGAGCCCGGGAATCTCCATTTTCCGGCTCTTTACGGGAAGATGCGCTCCCAGTCGGCCGTTTAAGCGGATATGGTGCAGCACCTTCGCCGGCCCGATGACGCGGCCGGCGAATTCGGGACCAAGAACATGCCCCGCCGCGTATTTCTCGGCCTCTTGGGCGGTGCCGCCGCCCTGGGCGTCATTGCGCCGGGTATCCAGGCGAAGCTGGCGGGCTCGGTGGTCGGCGGAGCTGTTGGCCTGGACGGCTACCAGATTTACACCGTCACCGGTGGGATTCCCACCTTCGATCCGGCGACCTACCGCTTGCGGGTGGACGGGATGGTGAGGCGGCCGCTCTCGCTTGGCCTCCACCAACTTGGAGCCCTCAGGCCCGACACTCTGCATGCCACCTTCCAGTGCGTCACAGGCTGGCAGGTGCCCAACCAGGTCTTCGAGGGCGTCAACTTGTCGCGCCTGCTGGCCGAGGCCTCTCCCTTGTCCGGTGCCAGGTATCTGAACTTCTACTCCTTCGACGGTACCTATACGGAGTCGCTGCCCATCAGGGTGGCTCTGGGGCCGGGCGCCATGGTGGTGACCCATCTCGACGGGAAGCCGCTCTCGGCGAACCATGGCGCTCCGGTGCGTCTCTTCGTGGACCACTATTACGGCTACAAGTCGATCAAATGGCTGTCGCGCATCGAAGCGTCCTCCCAGCCGATCACCGGGTACTGGGAGCACTACGGATACCCGGAGAATGCCAAGATTGGCTGAGGGTCCGCACGAGTCGGGCTGGTTCAGATTGCCTGGCCGCCGCTTGGCGCTCTTTCACCATTTGACCGCCGCCTTCTTTTTTCTCTGCCTGGCTACTTCGCTACCCATGTTCGTTCCGGTGGTAGCGGCCTGGGCAGGGCACCGGGAGTTGTACCGGGAGACGCACGTTATTACCGGGCTTCTGGCTCTGGTTGTCGGCGCCGCATCGCTGACAAGACTCGCGGGGCCGGGCGCCCGCGAGCGGCGCGCCGCTATCACCGCCTGGACCGGAACCGATGCCGCCTGGATGCGCCAGTGGCGGAGGAGCTTGGCTCGGCCGGCCTTTCCGCAACCCGGTCCAAATCCGGGCCAGCGGGTGGCCGCCTCCGCCATGGCCGCATCGATGGTGGCGCTGGCAGCTTCGGGTTTGGTGCTCCGGTTCTTCTCGGTCTTTCCGCTTTGGATGCGAACCGGCGCCAGCCTGGTGCACAACCTCTTCTTCTATCTCCTTACCGCCATCGTCTTGGTGCACATCGCCTATGCCCTTATCACCTTCGTTCAGTCGGCGCGCGCGACCGAGGCGGACCCGCAGCAGGCTGAACAAGGCCTGTAGAGTTGTGGGGGTACTGGCCGCCACCCCATGTGTGGCCTCAAGCGATTAGGAGCACCAGTGGAGATCAGGATCGGTTTCGTCGATTCGCCTCGTGAGCTTGACCTGGAGCTGGAAGAGGCTGACCAGGCAATACTCACCAAGGCCGTGGACTCCGCCATGGCCGACACCGGCCGGCTCTGGTGGGTGACCGACAAGAAGGGGCGCCGGGTGGGAATTTCCCCCTCGCGCGTCGCATACGTTGTCGTCGGCGCCCAGAAAGAGGAGCGCCGCGTAGGTTTCGGCGCCTAGGTACAGGCGGGACCAGTGGTACCCGGGCTCCAGTCGTTCGGTCAGCTCGGAAGCGAGCTGCTCTCCAGGAGGCTGGTCTTCGTCACTGGCAAGGGCGGCGTCGGCAAGTCGTCGATAACCGCGGCCCTTGCCCGGATATCCAGCCGTGCCGGGCTGAAGACGCTGGTGTGCGAGGTCGACTCCAAAGGGGACGTGGCCGCCAACTTCGGTGCCGATCACGTGGGCTTCAAGCCCAAGAGCGTGGCGCCGAACCTCTATGTGATGGCGATGGACACCGAGGAGGCGCTTGCCGAATACCTGCGTCTGAACCTTCGGCTGCCGATCATCACCTCTCTCGGGCCGTTGGCGCGCGCCTTCGACTTCGTGGCCAACGCTGCTCCCGGGGTGAAGGAGATCCTGGTGGTCGGAAAGCTCTCCTGGGAGGTGCGCGAGCGGAACTGGGACATAATCTGGGTCGACGCCAGCGCCAGCGGACACATAGTCTCCCAGCTGGCCTCGCCCGAAGGTATCTCCGAGCTCTTCAAGCTGGGCATCGTCAAGGAGCAGACGACCTGGATGCACGAGATCCTCTCCGATCCGCGCACCACTTCACTGGTCTTGGTGCTCACTCCGGAGGAGACACCGGTGGCGGAGTCACTGGAGCTCTTGGAGCGCCTCCGTTATGAGACCTCCATCCACGTCCAGGCGTGCGTTGTGAACAAAGTTCTTGGTGAGCCCTTCGCCGCCGGCCAGGCCTCCCTCTTTGCCCAGATGGCGCACGGGGAGTACCGCGAGGACTTCGAAGCCATTGCCGAAGGCTCGGCCGACGCTCTTCTGGCCGCCTCCGAGCTGGCCCATGGGCTGCGGGCCTCGCGCTCGGAACACATCCGCGGCTTTCTCTCCAGTCTCGACGAGGGCGTCGAGGCCGTTTTCGTCCCCTACTTCATGGGCTCCGAAGAGGGTACGAAGCTCACCATCGAGATCGCCGAGGCTCTGTTGGAGGAGATGAGCTGAGATGAACGAGATCCTCTCAAAGCTGGTGGCCGAGAAGTCGATCCTGGTCACCGCAGGGGCCGGCGGGGTTGGGAAGACCACCACGGCGGCGGCGGTAGGCCTGGTGGCCGCGCTGGAGACCAGGCGCAAGGTGCTGATACTGACCGTCGACCCGGCACGGCGCCTGGCCGACGCCATGGGGCTCGCCAACTTCGGCAACGTGGTCACCCGGGTGGACCTCTCC
>JAJYPE010000230.1 GCA_021795585.1 Actinomycetes bacterium
TATCGCGAGTTGCGCGAGAGGCGTGAGACCATCCGACGCCGGATGGAAGAGTCGGGACGCCGCCGGAGGCACGGCTAGGGGCGCCCGCCCCGCACTTTCCGAAAATTTACAGATGCCATCGTCTCCTTTAGGGACTTTTTACCCTATACAGCGCCGGTAATCATCGGCGACACTCATTTCGGGCACGGCTCTTGGGGGTCGAGGTAGACCGGGTCCCTCGTCGCGGGCATCGAGAAAGAGTGGGCATGCACGAATTCGGTATCGCCGAAGAACTGGCCGTGCTCGTGGACCGGACTCTCACCGAAAACCACGGAGCAAAAGTGCTCAAGGTGGTCGTCGAGGCGGGCGCAGGTGCCATCGAGGAGGTCAGCCTAAGGGCGGCCTTCGAGGAGGCGGCGCGCGGCGGTGCCATGGACGGCGCCGAGTTGGTCATCGAAACCGCCCCACGTGAATTTCACTGTTTCGACTGCGGAACCGTCTTTCCGGAAAAGGAAGGGCGCATCTCCGCATGCCCGGTTTGCGGAGGTTCCAACATTATCTCCGCGCCGAACCACGACGTCATTCTCAAGTCCGTAGAAATCGAGGGATAGGTATGGAATACGACCGACGCTCGCTCTTCGCTCGCGCCATGGGCCACCGCGATGTGCCGAGTCCCGAATCCGAGGCGCTCGCCTTGCAGCGCGCGTGTGAGGCCAGGCTCAGGGAGGTGGAGGCCATGGAGCCGCTCTCCGGCCTCGAGCTCACCCCACTTCTCGCCGAGCACAAGCTGAGCCGCCGGGCCTTTCTGGCCTGGACATCGGCGATGACCGCCACGCTGATGCTCCCACCGCTCCTCCGGCCCCAAGTGGCCAAAGCGGCCACGCTTCTAAACCGGGTGCCGGTGATCTGGATCGAGGGGCAGGACTGCGCAGGCAACTCGGAGGCGTTCATCCGCTCCTCCGGCCCCACCGTGGAGGAGCTGCTCTTCCAGACCATCTCCCTCGAGTTCCACGAGACCCTGATGGCGGCAGCGGGCATCCAGGCCGAGCAGCGCAAGCAGCAGGCCGCCCAGATGTACAAGGGCCAATACGTGCTGGTGATCGAGGGTGGCATTCCGCTGGGCGAGAACGGTGCCTATTGCACCATCGGCGCCAGTGGCCAGACCTTCGTCGACGAGGTGCGTGAGCTTTCCGGTGGGGCCGCCCTGGTGCTGGCCGCCGGAGCCTGCGCCTTCTACGGCGGCATTCCCGCCTCCAACCCCAACCCGACCGGCGCGGTCGGGGTTTCCTCGGTGGTGAGCGGCAAACCGCTGATCAACATCCCCGCCTGCCCGATGAACCCGGTCAACTTCGTGGGAACGCTGATCCACTACATCCTGACCGGGGCGGCGCCCGCGCTCGACTCACAAGGCAGGCCGATCTGGGCATTTGGAAACCTCATCCACAACAACTGCGAGCGCCGCGCCCACTTCGATGCAGGCGAGTACGTGGTGCACTGGGGCGACCCCGGCGCACAGAACAACTTCTGCCTCTACAAGATGGGATGCAAGGGGCCATTCACCTACAACAATTGCTCGATAGTCCGCTACAACGAGGGCACGAACTGGCCCATCGGCGTCGGGCACGGCTGCATCGGCTGCTCCCAGCCCCAGTTCTGGGACACCCTGGCCTACGAGCGCCCGATGACGAATGCCAGCATCCGCGCTCCCGGCCTGGCCGGCTGGGGAGTCGAGTCCAGCGCCGACAAGTTCGGCCTCGGTCTCCTGGCTGTGGTGGGTGTCGGAATCGTGGCCCACGCAATCGCCTCGGCCGCCGCAGGGCATCGGGCGCGACAGACCGAGCCCCCCAAGGCAGAGGTAGGTACCGGATCGGCTGAGGACCACCAGGACGCTGGCGGAGAGGAGTAATCGTGGCATCGCGAATCGTCGTCGATCCCATCACCAGAATCGAGGGCCATCTCCGCATCGAAGCGGTGATGGACGATACCAACACGATCACCTCCGCCTACTCGGCGGGGACCATGTTCCGCGGCGTCGAGCTGATTCTGCAGGGTCGTGACCCAAGGGATGCCGGCCTGCTGGCCATGCGCATCTGTGGCGTCTGCACCGGAGTTCACTACTGGACCAGCATCCGCGCCGTGGAGAACGCCTTCGGTGTGCGCATCCCCACCAACGCCAGACTGGTTCGCAACCTGATCACGGGCTCCCTTTTCATCCACGACCACCCGGTTCACTTCTACAACCTGCACGCCCTCGACTTCGTGGACATCGTCGCTGCGCTATCGGCGGATCCCAAGAAGGCCGTGGACGTCGCCTACAGCTATTCCAACGCCCCTTACAACGCCAGCGTCGCCACCTACCAAGCAGTGCAGGCCAAGCTGACAAGCCTGGCCAAGAGCAGCCTGGGCATCTTCGGCAACGCCTACTGGGGCAATCCCAGCTACCGCCTCACCCCCGAGGAGGACCTGGTTGCCGCTTCCCACTACCTGGACGCCCTGAACAAGCAGCGTACGGCCGCCAAGATGATGGCCATCTTCGGAGGCAAGAACCCGCATCCTCAATCCATCGTGGTGGGCGGAGTCACCGCCGTGGAGGACATCCAGAACCCGGAGCGCCTCGCCCAGTTCGGGACCTGGCTCGGCGAGATGACCGCCTTCATCAACGGCGCCTACCTGCCCGACCTGCTAATGGTGGGCTCAAAATACGCTGACCAGGCGCTGGCCGGAGTCGGCGAGGGCCTGGGCTCCTACATGGCGTACGGGCAGGGCCTGGAGATGGACGACGACCCGATCGGCAAGGCGAAGAACCTCTTCCCGGCCGGCATCGTCCTCAACAAGGACCTGACCACGGTGCTCCCCTTCGACCAGGCCAAGGTGACCGAGGACGTCACTCACTCCTGGTACGAGGGTAACAGCGTCCTGCAGCCCTTCGACGGCGTCACCCGCCCCTATTACACCGGCCTCAACAAGGCCTCCGACGGCATCGCCTACCTCAAGACGAACGAGAAGTACTCCTGGCTCAAGGCCCCCAACTACGACGGCCAGCGTGTGGAGGTCGGGCCACTGGCCCGTATGATCGTCGGCTACGCCTCCGGCGATCCCACCATCAAGGCCAAGGTGGACGCGCTTCTGAAGGCCGGGAACTTCCCCGCCACCGTTCTCTTCTCCACCATCGGCAGGACCGCGGCCAGGCTGGTCGAGACCCAGGTGGTCGCAGACGCGATGGTCGGTTGGCTGAGCGAGCTGCAGCAGAACGCGGTCTCGGGCAATCTGGAGACCTGGACTCCCTTCAACTTCGCGCAGGTTTCCGCCGAGGCCCAGGGCTACGGCTTCTCGGAAGCCCCACGAGGCGCACTCGGTCACTGGGTCAAGATCAGCGGCGGCAAGATCGATAACTACCAGGCCGTGGTGCCCACCACCTGGAACGGCTCGCCCCGGGACGGCCAGGGGCGCCCCGGGGCCTTCGAATCGGCGCTGGTCGGCGTTAAGCTCGCCAAACCCAACGAGCCACTCGAGATC
>JAJYPE010000231.1 GCA_021795585.1 Actinomycetes bacterium
GGACGTCCTGCTGTTGGACGTGACTCCCCTGAGCCTCGGCATCGAGACCAAGGGTGGTGTCATGACCAAGCTCATCGAGCGCAACACCACCATCCCCACCAAGCGCACCGAGGTCTTCACCACGGCCGATGACAACCAGCCCTCGGTCGAGATCCATGTGCTGCAAGGCGAGCGCGAAATGGCCATGTACAACAAGACCCTGGGCAAGTTCCAGCTGGTCGGGCTCCCGCCCGCACCAAGGGGCATCCCCCAGATCGAGGTGACCTTCGACATCGACGCCAACGGCATCGTGCACGTTTCGGCCAAGGACCGGGCGACCGGCCAGGAGCAGTCCATCACAATCACGGGACAGTCCTCTCTTGGCAAGGACGACATCGATCGCATGGTGAAGGACGCCGAGGCGCATGCCGCCGACGACAAGCGGCGTCGTGAGGAGGCCGAGGTCCGCAACAACGCCGACACCCTCGTCTATCAGACCGACAAGCTGCTTGCCGAGCAGGGCGAGAAGCTCTCCGGCGAGGAGCGCGAGAAGGTGGATGCGGCTCTGACCGATCTGCGCAAGGCGCTGGCGGGTTCGGACGTGAACGAGATCAAGTCCGGGACCGACGCCTTGATGAGCGCTTCGCAGGAGTTCACTCAGAGGCTCTACGAGGAGGCTTCGAAGAACGCTTCTACGGCGCCTGGAGGCTCCGCGACGGCGGCTTCCGGCGACGACGAGGTCGTCGATGCCGAGATCGTTGACGAGCCCAAGGAGTGAGTTTCCGCCCCTGCCGCGGCCACGAGAGTCGCGGCAGGGGCGTGTGATTGAGTTTTGAAAGGAACGCAATGGACGACCAGCCCGAGGTTGAGCCCGGCGGCGAACTGCCGGATGAAGCCCTCGAAGCTGAGGGTGCCGACGAGTACGGCGAAGGAATCGGCGCAGAAGGCGCGGAGGAGCTATCCCTGACACAACTGGTGGACGTGCTGACCGCGGAGCGGGACGAGTACTTGAGAGCCCTCCAGCTCACCAAGGCGGATTTCGACAACTACCGGCGGCGCATGCAGCGTATGGAGGCGGAACTCCAGGATCGCAAGGTGATCTCCGTATTCGAGCGGCTGCTTCCCAAGTTGGACGACCTTAACTCCCTCTACCTACACAAGCTGGGGACGGAGGACGAGGACGTGGTCACCAAGACCGTCCTTCCCCTCTTTGCCGCCCTGGCGTCAGAGGGTTTGGACCGAATCGAGGCGACCGGTGTCCCGTTTGATCCCGAGCTGCACCAGGCGGTGCTGCATGAGGACGGTGATGATGGGCCGGTGGTTGCCGAGGTCATGCGCGTGGGTTATGCCTTCAAGGGAAGGACGCTGAGGCCCGCGATGGTGAAGGTAGTGGGGTGAACCTGAATGGCCGCTAGCAGCGAGTGGTACGAGAAGGACTACTACAAGATCCTTGGAGTCAGCTCGTCGGCCACGGACAAGGAGATCCAAAAGGCCTACCGCAAGCTGGCAAAGCAGTACCACCCTGATGCCAATCCGGGATCAGAGGACAAGTTCAAAGAGATTTCAGCCGCTTATGAGGTGCTGGGCGACGGCAAGAAGCGATCGGAGTACGACGCCGTCCGTGCCCAGGGACCGTTCATGGGCCAAGGCAGGGGAGGCGCTCCAGGCGGATTCAACGTCCGCATGGAGGACCTCGGAGATGTCTTCGGTGGAATGTTCGGCAGGGGCGGACGCAGGGGAGGAAGTGGCCCACAGCGTGGAGCAGATTTGGAGACCACGCTTGGCCTGAGCTTCGCGGATGCCGTGGACGGCGTAACTGCGACCGTCAACGTTGCAGGCGATGCCACGTGTGCGACCTGCCACGGGACCGGAGCCGCGCCGGGAACCTCACCCCAGGTCTGCGCCCGCTGCCAAGGGACCGGCTCGGTGAACGAGAACCAGGGGTTCTTCTCCTTTTCGTCCCCCTGTCCGGCTTGCCATGGCAGGGGTGTCCGGGTGGACACTCCTTGCCCGACCTGCCACGGAACCGGAACCACGGTGCAGAACCGCCAGATTGGCGTTCGCATACCTGCGGGCGTCGAGGATGGTCAGAGGATCCGTATCAAGCAGAAGGGCGCTGCCGGCCGCAATGGTGGCCCGGCAGGTGACCTCTACGTGGTCGTGAAAGTCGCTACCGATCCGCGCTTCGGACGAAGAGGCAGGGACCTGACCACCACCGTCCGCGTCTCCTATCCGGATGCGGTGCTCGGAACCACAATCGTGGTGCCGACCCTGCATTCGAAGGTGACCCTGAAGGTGCCCGCGGCAACGCGCTCGGGCCAGGTCATGAGGGCAAGGGGCTTCGGAGTTCCCGCCCAGGGCAAGCACGCAGCCGGCGACTTGCTGGTGACGGTCGAGATCGACATTCCCAAGAGCCTCACCGCCGAGCAGCGCAAGGCGGTGGAGGAGCTGGCCAAGCTGCTTACGCCGGCCGGGGAGGCCTGAGTAGTAATGAGTGATTTTGGGGAGGTGTGCAGCTAGATGGCCAAGGATCGAGGTGACGAGTTCGTCCTTAAGGCGGTCTACGTGATTTCGGTTGCCGCCGAACTCGCCGGCGTGCATCCGCAGACACTGAGGATTTATGAGCGCAAGGGGCTCCTCGACCCCCAGCGCACCAGCGGAGGCAGCCGGCGCTACAGCGAGACCGACATCGCCCGGCTGAGGCGCATAGCCGAACTCACGGACGCGGGCCTCAATCTCGAAGGCGTGAAGCGCGTGCTCGAGCTCGAGAAGGAGATCGAGGAGTTGCGCAATGAGGTCATGCGGGTGCGCGCGCTGGCCGAGGAGAGGATCATGGAGGCCCACCGCCAGTATCGCCGTGACCTTGTGCCACTGCGCCAGGCGATGGTCCCCTTCGGGTATCGCTTCCCGGTCAGGGACATGGATTGAAAGAAAGGCGGGTGCATCGCTCAGATGAGCTCGATGGACACCAACAAGTGGACGCAGAAGACCCAGGAAGGAGTGACCGCGGCCGTCGACATGGCCAAGGAGCGCTCCAATCCAGAGGTTACGCCTGACCACCTCGCTCTGGCCCTACTGGGTCAGGCGGAAGGTATCACCCTGCCGATCATGGCCAAGCTCGGCCTCTCCCCGCTGTCGCTCAAGAACCAGATCGGCGACCGGCTGGAGAAGCTGCCGCGCGCATACGGCGCCGAGCCACAGCTTTCCCGGCAGCTGCTCGACGTCCTCCGCCAGGCCGACCTTGACCGACAGGAGATGAGAGACGACTATCTCTCCGTCGAGCACATCCTGCTTGGACTGGCCACCAATTTCGGCACCGACAGGGCAGCTCTCCTGACCGCGCTGCGCGAGGTGCGCGGCACCCATCGTGTGACGACCCAGAATCCCGAAGAGTCATTCCAGGCGCTCGAAAAGTATGGCCGCGATCTTACCGAGGCGGCTCGTCGGCACAAGATCGATCCGGTGATCGGGCGCGACGAGGAGATCCGGCGTGTCGTCCAGGTCCTCTCCCGC
>JAJYPE010000232.1 GCA_021795585.1 Actinomycetes bacterium
GTGACGACCGAGCTGTAGCCCTTGTACGCGATGCTGCTGACCGGGGGACGATCCTCGCGCTTTCCAGGTGACAAGCTGCGTGCCGAACTCGACGGACGGCCGCTGGTCGAGCACGTGGTGGACGCCATCGAGAAAGCCGGCATCCTTGCCTTCGAGATCGGGCCGGGATACACACCGCTGCCGAGGATCGAAGGGACCGAGCGCCGCAACCCCCTCACTGCGGTTGGCGCAGGCTGGCGCGGCGTTGCCAATCTCCTGCATCATGCACCGAGCGCCATGCTGGTGGTCTCCGGTGACTTGGGAAACATCGACTCGGCGACCCTTTCCTTCCTAGCCCGGTTCCCGGGTGCGGCCTCGGTCGTTCCGTTCGACGGCTCCTACCAGCCTCTCTGCGCGCGCTGGTCGCGCGCTGCGCTCGATCTGGCCGCCCAGCTCGGTGGGGGCGATCGCGCTCACGCGGTCAGAGCCGCACTGGATGGGGGCCACGTAACCTGGCGTGACAGCCGATGGGTGTCCGAAAAGGTCCTCTCTCCCTTCTTCGACGTGGATACCGTAGATGACCTGGAAAGATTGGAGAGATGGAAGAGACAAGAGGGGAATGAGCCAAATTGAGCGTGAAAGTGGATTCTGAACCCCGCCGCGCCACCGCCACCACCCGCGTGGTCCGTTTTCGTGCCAAGGCGCTTGGCACCGCGATACCGGACCAGGTGATCACGGAGGAGCCGCTGGAAATTCGGATAGACGCTCCGGGCATCGAGCCCGAGCCATACGCGACGATCATGCGCACGCCGGGCAACGACTTCGAACTGGCTGTTGGTTTCCTTGCGTCGGAGGGCGTCATCGACAGCCGCGAGGCCTTCTCCACCGTTTGTTACTGCACCCTCGGTGAGACCGAGGAACAGCGCTACAACATCGTCACCGTTTCACTGCGCGAAACCCCGGGTCACGGGAGATCGAGAGCCACAGCCGTCTCCAGCGCTTGCGGGGTTTGCGGATCCCGGACCATCGCCGACGTGAGGCAACGGATCACCCCCGTCAGCTCCGAAGCACTCGTCGGCGCCGAGCAGGTCGCGGCCATGCCTGAACGGCTGCGCAGGAAGCAGCGTCTTTTCAAGGCGACGGGAGCAGTGCATGCGGCAGGGCTCGCAACCCTTTCAGGTGAAGTCGTGCTCTGCCGGGAGGACGTCGGCCGCCACAACGCGGTCGACAAGCTGCTCGGCAAAGCACTCATGGATGGAAGCTGGCCCTTGCACTCCAATGTGCTGATCCTCTCCGGCCGCATCGCCTTTGAGTTGGTGCAGAAGGCGGCCCTCGCCTCGATCCCGGTCATCGCTGCCGTCGGTGCACCGAGCAGCCTGGCAATCGACCTGGCCGAGGAGTGTGGAATCACCCTGATCGGCTTCGTAGGGCCGGACCATTTCAATGTCTATTCGCACCCTGAGCGGGTACTTGCCTGAGAGCGGGACCGCAGCGGGCCCCTGAGGATCAGGAGGCGGCGGCCAGCTTGCGGCTCTGGCGGCGCATGCGGCGGATCACGCGGCGCTCCTCCTCGTCCTTGCCTCCCCAGATCCCGTACTCCTGGTTCGTGCGAAGGGCGAACTCAAGACAGAGCATCGAGACCGGGCAGTTGGTACAGACGCGCTTAGCCGTCTTGATCTGGACTTCAGCGTCCCCTGTTACTCCGACTGGGAAAAAGAGTGTGGGATCGTAATCCTTGCACCTGGCACGTGGGCGCCAGTACTCGTAGTTCCACGTCGCCTGCTTCGCCGTTTCCAACCCAAAACCTCCGGTCTTGGTCACTGCACCAAACCTTCGGCCATCGACCACTAGCCCCCCGGCCAATTAGCCATTTCGGATATTCTGCGCTCGGCTTCTTCGCGCTCCCCCGGATATCCCGCACAAGTACCCGGTTACCCAGCGGACGAGTTGACGCCCGCTCAGGACCAAACTTGATAATACAAGTTCTAGTACAAGTCATCTCAACATGTACATCATGTGAATTTATTTTTTGAAGATTTCTTGGAGCGGCACTATCGGGGGATGTTCCGCATGACCGAGGCAACGGCTTGGGCGACCAGGCGCGGCCGCCGCAGTGGCAGCAAATGTCCCGAGGTATCACTCCAACGCACTCGCTCAGCGCCGATGGCCGAGGCCAGATGGGAGACCGAACTCGGCGGGACGGTGCGGTCGGCCAGCCCTGCCACGATAGCGGTCGGGATGGCCGCGCCGGCCGAGGGGCGCAGGCGCGAAAGGTCCCGTCTCAGAGTGCCCGACTCCACAGCCAGGCTGTGGACCGCGAAGAGGACTCCGGTAAACCTTGATGGGAGTCGGGCCGCGCGCGCAAGAGCAACAGCGTGGCCGCTCATCCGTGCGATCCACGGCGGCTCGAAGGCGCGATCGAGCGGCCCGATGGCGAGTCCGTTTGCGGCAGGGGACACCAGCACCAGTGCGGCAACCGCCGCGCAGCCGCGAGCGACCGCATCAAGTGCAACCGCGGCGCCGTAGCTATAGCCCACCACGACCACCGGACCACCGAGGCCCTCAGCGACTGAACACAGGCATTCGGCGTTGCGGCCCAGGTCGCCGGGTGCGCTTTTATGAGCTCCCCAGCCCGGGCGGTCATAGGAGAAAACGCGCCCGAAGTGGCTCAGGTGATCGGGCAAAGCGCCCCACAAATGGCCGCTCCCCGGCTGACCATGAACCAGCAGAATCGCGGGATCGCCCAGTTTTGGAGTTGTGGGTCCGGGTACCGTAGACCAACGCCCACCTCGATAGGCGTACACCCAAGCGTGCACCTCAGCGGGGCCCGATACCACCCCCGGCTCCGACTCGTCCGCCTCCTCCATGAGGCTCACCCGGCCACACCAGAGCTCATACCGCTTCCTCCGCCGCCTCAACCAGGCGCGAAGCAGCAACCGAGACTACCAGAGCGACCAGCGCCATGGCGGCCAGGTTGGCGGCCAGGAACGCGCCCCCATACCGGCTGGATACCGCCTCGTGCAGGATAGCCACGCCCATCAGCATGGCAATGGTTGGCTCCAGGACGGTGATCACGGGCATGGTGACGGAAAGCGGCGCCGACTGAAATGCCGACTGGGTCAGTATGAGATCGATGGCGCCCACGGCCACCAGGGCGTAGATGGGCCACGAGTCAAGTGACCCCAAGAAGCCGTCGACCGAAACCGAGCTGGCAGCCGCCTTGATCACAAAAGTCGCCGCCCCGTGGAGGAGGCCCACCGAAACACCCATGGCCACACCTCTCGAGCGCCCCTCCAGCCCCCCGAACCGCCACTTGAAGGCGAAGAACCCAGCGACAGCCCCCACTCCGATGGCCACCCCCCAGTAGACCGACGGAATCGAGTTGGTTGAGGTGATGTTGGTGCTAACCAGGAAGACGGCCAACGCGGCGGCGGAAAGGAGCGAGAGGGCGGCGACGCGTCCGAAGCCGCGGCGGGCACCAAAAACCGCCTCGAGCACCAGCGTGGAGGTC
>JAJYPE010000233.1 GCA_021795585.1 Actinomycetes bacterium
CGAGCGGGCAAGGATGTTGGGCCAAATTTCGGCCTCGGCCTCGAAGTCGAGGTGCGAGGTGGGCTCGTCCAATATGATGAGCCGCTTGGGGAGAACCAGCGCCCTGGCCAGCGCGACGCGCTGGCGCTCGCCAGCGGAGAGGGCGTCCCCGAATTCTGAGAGGCGGTATTCGAGCCCGCCGGGAAGGCTTGCCACCACGCGCTCGAGGCCGAGCCCGGCGAGGACTTCCCGTAACCTTTCCGGCCCCGGGCTCTCCCTGCCCATCAGGATGTTGTCCTCCAGGCTTGCCTCGAAGAAAGTGGGATCCTGGGGCAGGTAGGCGACCAGGCGTGAGAGGTCATCTCCTGTGAGGCTGCCGGTCTCGACACCTCCGAAGAGGATCCTGCCTTCGTCGGGGAGTCTCAATCCCGCGAGCGCCCGGCAGAGGGTGCTCTTGCCGCTGCCACTGGGGCCGAGCAGGTACAGCCGCTCACCGGCTCCAGCGGCAGCGGTGATCCCTTCGATGAGGGCGGAGCCGTCTCGAGTGATCCCAACCCCCTGGAGTTGCAGGCGTGCGCCATGCGGCGGGGGGGCCGTGGGTGCGCGGCGCACGGCAGAGGGGGAGATGCTCGGTTCCAGTCCGGCAAGAATCCAGTCCAGGGCGGTACGGGCGTCCGTGGTGGTGTGGAACTGCACCGAGGCATTGCGGACTGCCAGGTAGGCCACCGGCACCAGGATCAGCACGGACACCGACGACGCGAAGGCCGTCGATCCGTCGGCGAGGCGGATGCCGATGCTCACCGCCACCAGGGCGATGGCCACCGTCGTTACCACCTCGAGCACGCCGCTCGAGATGAAGGCGAGATAGAGCGTCGACATTGTCGCCCGGCGAAGCTGCTCAGAGGCGCTGCTGATAAGGCCCTCCTGGCGCCGCTCGGCGCCGATGCCCTTGATGGTCCCGATGGCGGCCACCGACTCCACGAATTGTGCGGAGAGGCGCTCCAGACTCTGCCATTTCTCCTGCGCCTTCTCGCCGGCCGTGCGCCCCAGGACGATCATGAGGGGCGGAATGGCAGCCATTGTTCCCACTTCGATGAGGGCGGAGAGCGGGTCGGTAAAGGCGGAATAGGTGATCACCGCCAGCGGAGCCACCACGGCGTTGGTCGCCGCAGGGATGAATCCGACCATGTACGCTTCCAGGTCCTGGAGGCCCTTGGTGGCAAGCAACATGGTGTGGGCGGCCCGCTCGAATCCGGAGGGCCCACTGTCGACGTCGGCTGCGGCGCCGATGATGCGCCGCCGGAGGTCGGCCTTGATCCGGCCCGCGATTCCCGACATCAGGCGTTCCCGTGCAAAGGACAGGGCCGCAATCGCCAAAGAGGCCGCCACCAACGCCGGCAGATCGGCCAGCGATGGGGCGAGAGTGCGTCCTTTGACGGCGCTTGCGACGATGCGCCCGAAGTAGACCGCTTGCACGATTACGGCCGCCACGGTCGCAGCCTGGAGGATGGCCGACCAGGCCACGATGCGCAGGCTGCGTGGATCGAGTGCCAGCAGGCGCCGGTCGAATGGTGCGGCGGGCCTGAGGTCGAGAAGCTCAGCGGGTTCGCGGCTCACAGCGGCTCCATTACCAGGCAAGGCTAGAGGCCGGGCCTCGCCCCGCGCCGGCGTGCGGGGCGGGCGATGCCGATCGCACTCCGGCCGGAGCCGCCGAGTCCATCGAGGGTGCCGGCAGACCTACTCCGGCGCGGGGCTGGTTGTCGTGGCCGGCGTCTGGCCGGCGGCCCCGGGCAGGGAGATCCGCTTGCGGAAGACGTGGTAGGTCCAGCCCTGGTAAAGGAGCACCAGGGGAGTGAAGATGACCGCCACGATGGTCATTACGACCAGGGTGTAATGCTGCGATGCCGCCTGGGGGATGGTGAGGGAGAACGCGTTGTTTGTGCTCGACACCAGGACCCGCGGGTAGAGGTTGAGGAAGAGGGTGGCGGTTATGCCGATTATCGAAACCCCGATCGATGCAAATGCCCACCCGAAATATCCCTCCTGGACCAAGATCACCGCAGTCACCGCAACCATCAGCGCGCCCACGGGCAGGATGCCGGGAACCACGCCTGTGTTGTTGACGTGGCTCGCGTTGAAGTAGGTCCAGGCAAGGAAGGCGAATATGAAGATCGTGGCGGCGGGCGTCAACTTCTTGGCCAGCCTTTGGGTGCGCTCGCGCAGGTCGCCGGTTGTCTTGAGCGCCAGGAAGAGGGCGCCGTGGGCGGCGAAGACCACCCCGGTTGTGAGGCCGGTGAAGATCGAATACGGCGAGAGGAGCGAGAAGAAGTTTCCAGTGAAATGACCGGCTTGGTCGAGGGGTACGCCGTGCACGAAGTCGGCGAATGCCACGCCCCAAAGGATGGCCGGGAGTGCCGAGCCGAGGACGATGGCCAGGTCCCACCATTTGCGCCACTTGTCGGAGAGCCCCTTGCCCCGGTATTCGAATGCGACGCCGCGGAAGATGAGTGCCGCCAGGATCAGGAAGAGCGGAAGGTAGAAGGTGGAGAAGACCGTCGCATACCAGACCGGGAAGGCGGCGAAAGTTGCGCCCCCGGCCACCACGAGCCAGACCTCGTTCCCGTCCCAGGTAGGACCGATGGCGTTGATCATAAGCCGGCGGTCCATGTCACTTTTGCCGAGCACCCCGATAAGCATGCCCACTCCGAAGTCGAAGCCTTCGAGAAAGAAGTACCCGGACCAGAGGAGGGCGATGAGGGTGAACCAGACGATTTGCAGTGTGGTTGGATTGTCCATCGCTGCTCCTAGTAGACCAGGTCCGCGGTGTGGGCGGACTCCGCTGATTCAGGTGGTTGGGAAAGGGGCTTGCGCGCGTAGCGGAACATCAGGATCCCGTCCGCGATCGCGAGCACGGTATAGATGACGGTGAAGCCGGCCAGGGTGAGTCCCACGGAGAGGGAGGAGAGGTTGGAGACGCCGGCCGAGGTCTTGAGCAGCCCGTAGACGATCCAGGGCTGACGGCCGACCTCGGTGAAGATCCACCCCGTGGTGTTGGCGATGAACGGGAGTGCCGCCACCCATACCGCGGCTCTCAGGTACAAATGTGCCTCGTCGAGCCTGCGCCGTTTCATATACCAGAGGCCCACGGCTCCAAAGAGGAGTAGCACGGCGCCTACGCCCGCCATGATGCGGAAGGTCCAGTAGGTGATCCAGACCGGGGGCACGTAGCTGCCCGGGCCGTACTTGGCGACGTCCTGCGCCTGAAGCTGGTTGATGCCCAGGACGGTGCTGTTCCATGAGTTGTCTGCGAGCACCGAGAGTAGGTGGGGGAGGCGGATCTGGAAGATCGGCTGCCCGGAAAGGTTGCCAATTGTGAGCACCGAGAAGGACGCGCCGGTCTGTGTGTTGTAGAGGGCTTCGGCTGCCGCCATCTTCATGGGTTGCTCCTTGGTCATCACCTGGCCCTGAATGTGGCCGACGAAG
>JAJYPE010000234.1 GCA_021795585.1 Actinomycetes bacterium
CTTCACTCCAGGTGTGCTGTTGGATGCGCCACGCTGGATCGAGTGGTGGTGGTGGCGCACACCCGCGGCGCCGGAGGCGCTCCGGATCAACCTGGACCCTGAGGCGCCGGACCATTATGACTACCTGCCGGCCGAATGGTACCGGGTGCCGGTCACCAGTGGCGAGCGGCACGTCACCGGACCCTATGTCGACTACGCCTGCACGAACGAATATGCGGTCACACTCTCGCTCCCGGTCGAGGTGGATGGTGGCGTCGCTGCCGTGGCAGGCTCGGATCTCGTGGTTTCGGGCCTCGAGAAGCGTCTGCTACCGCGGATGTGCAAGATGCCGCGGCCGTTGGCCCTGATAAACGTGGAGGGGAGGGTGGTGCTCTCCTCGAGCTCGGAGTGGACGCCGGGGATGCTCCATCCCGAAGCGGCCGGGTTGCGAGCCGAAATAGCTGCGGCTTGCGCCTGCGCCTCACCTCTGCCGTGGCTTCCCGTCGAGCTGTGACCCTGCTCCTTTAGCCGAGTTTGGCGGCGATGGATGCGGCAGAGGAGAGCACGGTCCCGTCGGCCCCTTGGGTGGTGGTGGAGAAGGTGACTGTATTAAGCGCTTCGTCCACCATGTCCGAGAGGAGCTTGCCGAACTCGACCTGCGGGTCGATGAAGAGGTATTTGGAGAGGCTCCCGGGGATCGTGTTGACCTCGTTCACGTAGAGTTCGCCGGAGGTGTCCGACAGGAAGTCGATCCGGCTGACGCCGCGCAGCGGAACCAGCTCAATCAGTGCTGAGGCTGCCTGACGGATGCGATCGGCCAGCTCGGGGGGAATATTGGCAGGTGCTTCGCGGGGAGCTTCGGCCATGCCCTCGCCGGCGACGTACTTGTCCTTATAGGAGAGGATCTCGGCCCCCGTCCCTTTGCGCAGCGGCCGCTCGATTACCGAGAGCTCCGGGCGGGGCCAGGTGCGCACGGCGATCTGCAGGTCCACCAGATCGGGGCGGTACGGCTCGAGAACCGCGCCCGCGCGGAGGTGGACGTTGGCCTTCAGGCGCGCCTTGGCCGTCGGCAGATCTTCGACCACGTCGATTCCGATCGATGAGCCACCATAGCGAGGCTTGACGATGTAAGGGCCTGCGAAGCCGGCGTCATCAAGCCCGGCATTCAGGAGTAGGCGGGGAAGGGCGGGAAGGCCGGCCAATTGGCAGACGCCGGCGAAGGCGAGCTTGTCCATGCCCAATGCGGCGCCGCGCGCGTTCGGGCCGGTGTACCGGATTCCCGCCAGGTCGAGCAGCGCCTGGATTGAGCCGTCCTCGCCCGGACCGCCGTGCAGGGCATTGAGGACGGCGTCGACCGCGAGTTTGCGCGGCTTGGAGAGGCGTTTCGCCGGGACGTAGAAGCCGGGGTCCTCGCCCAGGGAGAGCTGCAACCGCTCCGCGCCGTCCGGAACGCCTTTTACGAACTGGCTTGCTTCGAGGCCGTTGGGCACCAGATGGAACTCGTTGCCTTTCGACCAGAAGATGGTCAGTACCTCGTGTCCCGCGCCGGCCAGACCGCGCTGTGCCTGAAGCCCGGTAAGGATGCTGATGTCATGCTCGGGGGAGACGCCACCGATCAGTACGGCAACCTTTGCCATGTCGCGAGGTACTCCTTTTGCAAGAGGCGGAGTGTTGGTTCCGGCAGCGCCGGGGCCTAAGCATCTTAGTTCCGCACGGCTCCACCCGCCATCCGAGGGCCCGCAACCGCGGCGGGTCGCTGGCTATGCTTTGGGTGCATGCTGGGGAGGTTGAGGCGTTATTCCGTCGGGGAGGACGAAGAGGTTCTCGCCCGGGCCAGGCAGCATTTCGTAGTGCTGCTTGTGCCGATCCTGCTGATGGTCGTGCTGGCCGGGGCGGATGTGGCAGCAATTTTCGTCTACACCTGGCTACCGATAATGATCAAGTTGGCCGGGCTGGTGCTGCTGATCCTCTGTGCCATCTATTACGTGGGCGCCTATCTTCGCTACCGCTCTCTCGAGGTGGTGGTGACATCGGCCCGGGTGATCTACCTCTCGGGGGTGGTCACGACGGTCAGGCGGGAGATTCCACTGGACCGGGTTGCGGAGATCGGGGTGCAATCCAGCATTGTGCAACGCTTGCTGGGCATGGGCACCCTCAGGATCTCCTCCTCGGGTGAAGATCCGGATCTCCTGATACCCTCAATCGTGGAGCCCGGCGAGGCAACGCGCGCCATCAATACCGCGATCGAGGCGAGGCAGCGGCCGGTCCGCCAAGCGGCCGACCGTGGCACGGGCGCATCGGAGAGCCCGCTTGACAAAATTGCGGCCCTCGGAGACCTCTACAAGCGTGGGCTATTGTCGAAAGACGAGTTCGAGGTGGCCAAAGCCGACTTGCTCAGGCGCCTGTGAGCGGCCTGGGCAATCAGGCGATTGTCACCTTGAAGGCGACCACCTCTGTGGGCGCCAGAGGCTCATCGCGCAAGTAGGCGCCAACTTCGCTCCAGCGCGCCTCCGGGATGCAGGCCCGCCGGGCCAGGCGTCCCACCTCTTCAGGATCATCCGGATCGGCCCCACGGCGCTCCCATCGGGATACCTCGGGCTCGTATCCGAGCAAGCGCAGCATCGCGCCGACGGCCTCGGCGGAGGGTTGGGTGGGGCGCTGGTATCCGTTGAAACGCAGCCACAGCGGGTTGACCCCGTAATGGGGATGGCGTTCGGTGACTTCGACCACCACCGCGTGAGAAGCTGCGCCGAGCAGGGCGCGCAGGAAGGCGACGGGTGTAGGCACGTTGTAGAGCACGTTGGCGCATACGACTACGGATGCGGAAGGCGGCTCCGCGGCGGGCCAGCGCGAGTTGATGGTGGTGATGGCCTCGGCCGGAACACCGATTTCGGCCGCGTTTTCGCGCACGGCGGCGAGCATCTCGGCGCTCTGGTCGACCGCGGTGATGTGCTCGGCGACAGGCCAGAGCATGAGGGACGTGCCGCCGGCCCCGGAGCCCACGTCGAGCAGCGTCCGCCCACCGGCCGGCAGGCCCGAGAGCTCATCGGCCAGCCAACGGAGGGTCGGGGTTTCGAGGCGGGCCCGGTCGGGCTTGAAGGAGGAGGGGGAGAGCTCGAATGGGCTCGAAGCAACCTGGGCAAGGAAGCGGTCCGGAACCGCCCATTCCGCCAGGGCATCGGCCCAGGCAGCTTCCAACCGTCTCAGTTCGGACTCGTTGCTCGCCACGTCGTCTCCTCGCGTCGTGCCCGGCCGGACCGGGCGAAGCGGATCGCCAAGTGAGCATAGGCTGGTCGCTTGGGCAAGGAGGGATCGATGGAGCCGATAGTTGAGGGCAAGGAAGCTCATGCGCCACTTGAAGGCGTGACCGTCGTCGAGTTTGCGGGGATCGGCCCGGGGCCCTTCTGCGGGATGCTCCTTGCCGACTTGGGAGCCACCGTGATTCGGGTCGACCGTCCGCCAACCTGGGAAGGCGATCCTCCC
>JAJYPE010000235.1 GCA_021795585.1 Actinomycetes bacterium
AGGACCTTTCGGTCGGGTGGCGCCCGGCAAGTGCACTGGCACCGATGTCAGAGCGGAACTGAGCGCCCTCGAAGTGGATCTCGGCAATCGCTGCGTACGCCCGGGTGAGGGCATCGGGCATGCTCTGGGCGAAGCCGGTCACCGAGAGGACTCTTCCTCCCGCCACCAGCATCTCTCCACCCTCCCCTCGCCTGGTCCCGGCGTGAAAGACCTTGACCTCCGGCATAGCGCCGGCGGCATCCAAGCCGGTTATCACGCCTCCGGTTCGAGGCGACTCGGGATAACCCGGTGCTGCCATGACCACCGTTGCGGCCGCCCCATGCCGGATTGCGGGGGGCTCCCCTACGTGCCCGGCTGCCGCCTGCGCCAGGAATTCGCCCAGGCCAGGGCCAAGTGCCGGAAGGACCACCTGCGCCTCTGGGTCCCCGAATCGGACGTTGAACTCGACCAGCTTGGGGCCGTCCTGAGTCAGCATCAGGCCGGCATACAACACGCCGCGGTAGTCGACGCCCATCTCGGCCAGCCTGGCAACAGCGGGCTCGACGATCTCGGCCATGGCACGTCTTTCGAGTTCCGGGCCGAAGAAAGGCACGGGCGAGTAGGCGCCCATGCCGCCGGTGTTGGGGCCGCGGTCCGCGTCGAGGAGGCGCTTGTGGTCAGCCGCGGGACGCAGCGCGACTGCGCGCTGCCCATCTACCACTGCCAGCAGCGACACTTCCAGCCCACTCATGCCCTCCTCGATGACGACGCGCCGGCCCGCTTCGCCGAATGCCGAGCCCGAAAGCTTGGCTCGCACATCCGCCTTTGCCTCATCCAGATCGGTGGTGACAAGCACTCCCTTGCCGGCGGCCAGCCCGTCGGTCTTGATCACGTACGGCGCTGTCATCGACTCGAGATACTCAAACGCAGCAGCGGTCTCATCGAAGGCCGCGAATGCGGCCGTGGGCAGCTTGGCCTCGGCTGCCACGCGCTTCATGAAGTGCTTGGAGCCCTCGAGCATCGCCCCGTCGCGGCCGGGGCCGAAAACAAGCTTCCCCTGGGCGCGAAGGCGATCAGCCAAACCGTCCACAAGGGGAGCTTCGGGACCCACCACGAAAAGGTCGGCATCAAGGGACTCTGCCGGCCCGGCTGCGATCTCGGCGCATTCGGCTATCCCCGGATTGCCTGGGGTGGCGACTACCCGATGGCCCTCCTTGGCCAAAGTGTCGCAGAGCGCGTGCTCCCGTCCTCCGGAACCGACGACGACGACCTTCACGGCAAGCTCACGAATTGATCCCGGCTCGGTCCCACTCCAACGGTGGCGATCTTGACACCCACGGCCGACTCCAGGAATTCGATGTATCGGCGCGCCGCGGCGGGAAGCTGCGATGGGCTTGTGCAAGCGGAGAGCGGGGTCATCCAGCCCTCGAGCTCTTCGTAGATGGGCTGGACCCGGTGGAAGACCGACTGGTGAAACGGAACCGCGTCGAGGATCTCGTCTCCATCGCGGTAGCCGACGCAGACCTTCACCGTCTCGAAACCGTCGAGCACGTCCAACTTGGTCAACGCGATTTCGCTGAGCGAGTTGAGCCTGGCGGCTTGGCGGACCAGAACCACATCGAACCAGCCGGCTCGGCGGCGGCGGCCGGTCACCGTTCCGAATTCATGGCCGACCTCCACCAGGCGATCGCCGGTCTCGTCCTTGAGCTCGGTCGGGAACGGCCCTGACCCGACGCGGGTCAGATAGGCCTTGGCAATGCCCACCACCTTGTCGATGTAGCGCGGCCCGATTCCACTCCCCGCCGATGCGCCACCGGCGGTAGGGGATGACGAGGTGACAAACGGGTAGGTGCCGTGGTCTATGTCCAGGAAGGTGGCCTGCGCCCCCTCCAGCAGGATTTCCTTGCCGTTCTCCATCGCCTTGTGCAGGATGTTGACGGTGTCGGCGATATGTGGCGCGAGCCTGGGCGCGTACTCGTTCAAGTACTTGCTCGCTATCTCGTCCGCTGAGAGGGGTAGGCGGTTGTAGCCCTTGGAGAGAATGAGGTTCTTCTCGCGAAGAGCGACATCCAGCTTCTGACGGAAGATCTTGGGGTCGAGCAGATCCTGCACTCTGAGCCCGATCCTGCTGGCCTTGTCCGCGTATGCGGGCCCGATGCCCCGCTTGGTGGTGCCAAGCGCGTTCTTGCCCAGATAACGCTCTTGCACTCGATCCAGCTCCAAGTGGTAAGGCATGATCAGGTGCGCCGAACCCGAAACGAGAACGCGGGAAATATCGACGCCGCGCGCGTCCAGCCGGTCCATCTCCTCCAGCAGCACGCCGGGCTCCACCACCACGCCGTTTCCGATTACGCAGGTGGCCCGCTGGGAAAGGATGCCGGAGGGGATGAGTGAAAGCGCAAAAGACTGACCGTCTACCACCACCGTGTGGCCGGCATTATGCCCGCCCTGGTAGCGAACTACGTAGTCGCACTCGGCAGCAATCAGGTCGGTGAGCTTTCCTTTGCCCTCGTCACCCCACTGCGTTCCGACGACCACCGTGACAGGCAAGAGCCACCTCCAGGATTATGGACCAAAGTCCAAAAAAGTCCATGGCAATGCTACTTGCCCGCCGCGTCACTTAAGGATGACGGCATCCTCGTTGGTCGGATCGAGATCCGCGTGCACGGTGTCGCCGTCAGCGAAGCGGCCTTCGAGAATTGCGGTCGCCACCGTGTCACCGATCCAGCGCTGCACAACGCGGCGAAGCGGGCGGGCGCCGAATTCGGGATCGAAGCCCTCCGAAGCCAGCCGCTGCTTCAGCTCCGGAGTAACCTCCAGGCCGATGCGCCGGGCACGCAGGCGCCGGCGCACATCGTCGATCTGAAGGTCCACGATGGCGTCGAGGTCCTCTCGGGAGAGCGCGCTGAAACGGATTATCTCGTCGATCCTGTTGACGAACTCCGGCTTGAAGAAGGAACGGGGATCCACCGCCAGGTTGGAGGTCATGATCAGCACCGTGTTGGTGAAGTTGACCGTCCGCCCTTGCCCGTCCGTCAAGCGCCCGTCCTCCAGGACCTGCAGCAAGACATTGAATACGTCCGGGTGGGCTTTCTCCACCTCGTCCAGCAGCACCACCGAATAAGGGCGGCGCCGGACGGCTTCGGAGAGTTGTCCACCCTGGTCATATCCGACGTAGCCGGGGGGAGAGCCGATGAGGCGCGAAACGGTGTGCGCTTCCTGGTACTCGCCCATGTCGATGCGGATCATTGCCCGCTCGTCGTCGAAAAGGAACTCCGCCAGCCCCTTGGCGAGTTCGGTCTTTCCGACCCCTGTCGGTCCGAGGAAGAGGAAGGAGCCGATAGGGCGGTTCGGGTCCGAAAGGCCCGCCCGCGATCGCCGAATGGCCGCGGCTACCGCGGCGATGGGGGCATCCTGGCCGATCACTCTGCCATGGAGCTCCTCCTCCATGCGCAGCAGCTTGGAAAC
>JAJYPE010000236.1 GCA_021795585.1 Actinomycetes bacterium
CCGGGAGATGAGATCCGCACTGGAGTTGGCGTTGAACGAGGTTGTCGCCCCGAAAACCATTCCACCCGCGGCCGTAACCGCGACGCCGATCCCGAAGGTGATTGCCGAGACCCGGTTGACGTCGATACCAATCAGCCGAGCCGCCGTCCGGTTCTGCTGCGCCGCCCGCAGGCTGCGCCCGAACTCCGTCCTGTAGAGGATGAAGTAGAGCGCCCCCAGGAGAACGACTGCGAGCAGGAATCCGAAGACGTATATGTATGGTAAGTAGAACCCCAGCACATGCATCGACTTGTAGACGTACCAGGCACTGAGCTGCTGGTAGCTGGGCCCGAAGATCAAGTCCAGCGTTCCCTCGAGGATGATGGCCACGGCGTAGGTGACAAGTATCGACATCGATACCTTCTCGCGTTCGCCGAGGCGGCTCATCAGTCCCCACTGGATGCCCACGCCCAGGACGAACATCACCGGGATGGTAATGATCAGGCCCGCAAAGAGGTCGATCCCCAGATGGACCGAGAGGACGTAGCTCAGGTAGGCGCCCAGGATGACCAGGATGCCCTGCGCGATGTTGATGACTTCCATCACGCCGAAGATCAGGGTCAGCCCGGCCGCCATCAGCGCATATACGCTGCCCGAAAGCACGCCGTCAATGACGGCACGGATGAGATTGGCCAGCATTCAGATCACGCGCCCCAATTCGGCTTGGGGTACTGCAGGCCCGAGGACGCCGGGTCGCTCAGCGGGAGGACCTGCTGGAAGTTGCCGTTCACCCACTGGAAGCCGAAGATCAGCGCCGCTGTGTTCTCGCCCAGGGAGTTGAACTTGACCGGGCCTTGGACCGAGGTCAGCGCTGCGCCGCTGTGCAGGTAGCTGATTATGGCCTGGTTGTTGACTTTGCCCACATGCTCGATGGCCTGCTGGGTGACCTGGCCCACCGAGTACGCTTCGGCGACATCAGCGCTGACCGCCGAGGCGTTGCCTCCGTACTTGGCGATATAGGCCTGGACCAGAGCCGCCGAGCCCGGCGTCTTGGCTCCGGGATACCAGGTGTTCGGCACCATCGTTCCGTTGGCGTTCGACTGCCCTACCGCCTGGATGAACTGGCTTCCCTGGTCGGGGCCGCCGGTGGCGATGAAAGCCTTCGGGTTGTAATGCTGCTGGGCGAAGTCCTGGATGAAGGCCGACGCCGTCGGCACATCCACTGAACCCAGCATCACCACGTCGGCGTTGGTCGCAGCTACCGCGCTGGCAATAGGCGTGAAGTCGGTGACTTCGGAGCCGAAGACGTTGAAGTAGACGGTCTTGATCCCTGCCGCCTCCATGATCTTCTTGGCCAGCAGTATCTGCGGCTCGGTGAAGGGGTCATTGGAGGTCGGGTAAGCGGCGGTCTTCGGGCGCTGACTCGCCGGGAGCGACGCCAACCACTTCGCAAACGGCACCATGGCATTGGCAACCGGAGCGGAGACGTCGAAGACGTTGTGCAGGCCTTGTGCAAAGACGGTGGGGCCACCACCCGCGCCCTCGATCATGGCGTAGCCGTAGCGCGCCGCCACCTTGGCCGCCGGGATGGTCAGCAGCGTGCTGAACGGACCGAACGTCAGATCGACGTGATCCACCGTTATCAGCTGCTGGTAATCGGTTTGGGCCTGGGCCGGATCGGAGTTGTCAGAGATTATCTTCAGGCTCACCTGGCGCCCGAGAATGCCCCCGTGGGCGTTCACGTTGTTGGCCCAGAGCTGATAGCCCTGCTTGAATGCGAGGCCGTCCGCGGAAAAGTCCCCGCCGAGCGGAAGAGAGATCCCGATGACGATCGGCTTGGAGGAGCTCGATCCGCTTCCGGTGGCGGCGGACGAGCTGCTTCCGCACGCGGCCAGCAACGCTCCCGCGGACGCGGCGACGCCGAGGGTCGTGAACAGCCGGCTCCTGCCCGCTTTCGACCTCAGCCTCCTGGTTCTTCTATTTTCTTCCAATGGATTCCCCCTGTGGTTCCAATCACGAACCGCCCCTAGCGGCCGCACTTTTAGAGATCTGGATTTCGTTCAGAGGATCCCGGCTCTTCGCCGGGCCCGGGCCGTGCAACCAACTAGCTGTTCTCCCGAAGGCTTGCCCCCTCCCACTAGATTCGCGGGCCAGGCCGTCCCGCGACCGCCTCACTCCAGTCCGTCGGAGACCGCGATGCCCTCGGGAGTGAGTTCCATGCCGGCTCCCTTGGCAGCCATCACCAGAAGCGTTGCGAAGTCGTCGTCGCCGAAACCCTCACCGACCAGCTCCTGGACGATCTGGTGCACCAAGGCCGCCACCGGCATGGGGACCTCCAGCTTGCGGGCCTCCGCCAGGCCGAGATCAAAGTCCTTGCGCAACAGCTTCGAGGTGAAGGTGGCATGGAAGTCGAGGTTCACAAAGGCCGGAGCCTTGTACCCGGTGAACATGGACCCCATGACGCTCTTGTTCAGGTAGGCAAAAAAGGCCGAGCGCGGAACCCCGCCCCTCTCCGCCAGAAGGGTGACCTCCGCCAATGACTGCGTGACAACACCCAGGAAGAGGTTGTGGCACAGCTTGACCAGTCTGGCCAGCTCACCGTCCCCGACATAGGTGGCGCCGGCTCCGATCTGGTCCAGCAGCGGAGCCACGAAGCGGTAGGCATCCTCGGGACCTGATACCGCCATGGTCAGCTTCCCGGCCTTGGCGACCTTGGGATTCCCGGACACCGGAGCTGCCAGGAGCGAGGTGCCCCGAGCTTCCGCTACCGCGCGAACCCGCGCCGAGGCATCCATGGAAACCGTGGAGGAGTCGACGATCACCTTGGGCGTGACCACCTGGGTCAGAAGTCCACCCTCACCGGTCGCCACCGCCTCGAAGTCGTCCGACGATGAGACGCTCACCACCACCGCGTCGCAACCGGCCAGCTCGGCAACGCTCTCGGCCGCAGCTCCCCCGGCTGCAACCAGCGGCTCGATCTTCGAGCGCGTGCGGTTGTAGATCTCCAGCTTCCAGCCTTTTTCCAAAAGCCGGAGCGCCATCTCGCTCCCCATGCGGCCAGCCCCGACCCAGCCGATCCTCGCGCTTGTATCCAACGGCGGGTAGTTGCTCACAGTTCTCCTCGAAGTGAGGTGGGCCCCAATGCGGCCCACGCCCATCCAAAACTTGAAGCAGTGTATCGCAAACGTTAGCGCATACGTGTGCAATAACCAAGAATCAAGCCAATCCAAACGGCTGCCAGGTATTTCACCTGGTCATCCATGTTTTTCTCTTGGAGCCTGTTGGCAAGGACGCCGATAATTCAAGGCATTCAGGAGAACTTTGCCCTTTGCACAGGCTGTTTTTTGCAAACGACGCGCAGCCCAATAGCCGGCGGGTCGTTTTTTGGGGAGGCGCGACTCTTTTCCCTGACCCTAGGCTCGCCAAAGGCTGTTCGTACGATCGGCGCGATCGTCTATCGCTGGA
>JAJYPE010000237.1 GCA_021795585.1 Actinomycetes bacterium
CGGAGCCGCATGCGGAGACCGCATCGCCGATTCCGACAGCCACGTCCTGGTGACGATAGACGGATACTGGCGTGGCGGACAGGTATCCGACCACAAGGTCAAGGCCGACGAGGCGATTGCCAGAGCCACCGAGCTTGGCGGCCATATCGACAAGGTGTTGGTGTGGAGGCGCAGGCCGGGGGAGTACCTTTCGGAGACCCCGATGGTGCCGGGCCGCGACTTCTTCGTCGACGACCTGCTCAAGGACTACAAGGACCGGATAGTCGAGCCGGTCTCGATGCCGGCCGAGGCGCCGCTTTTCCTGATGTACACCTCGGGCACAACCGGCCGCCCCAAGGGATGCCAGCACAGCACCGGCGGCTATCTCTCCTACGTGGCGGGAACCTCCAAGTACTACCAGGACATCCACCCGGAGGACACCTACTGGTGCTTCGCGGACATCGGCTGGATCACCGGCCACTCCTACATCGTCTACGGGCCGCTCGCCTTGGGGACCACCAGCGTCATGTACGAGGGCGTTCCCACCTATCCGGATGCGGGCAGGCCGTGGCGGATTGCCGAGAGGCTGGGGGTCACCATCTTCCACACCGCCCCGACCACCATCCGCATGCTTCGCAAGCTAGGTCCCGACGAGCCCAACAAGTACCGCTACAGCTTCAAGCACATGACCACGGTGGGCGAGCCCATCGAGCCCGAGGTGTGGCGCTGGTACTACGACGTCGTCGGCAAGGGTAAGGCGGCCATAGTCGACACCTGGTGGCAGACCGAGAACGGCGGGTTCCTCGGCAGCACGCTTCCGGCCCTGCAGCCGATGAAGCCGGGAAGCTGCGGACCCGGAGTGCTCGGCGTCTACCCGGTTGTCTATGACGAGAACGGCGACGAGGTTCCGGCCGGAAGCGGCAAAGCGGGCAACATCTGCATCCGCAATCCTTGGCCCGGGATCTTCCAGACCATCTGGAACCAGCCCGAGCGCTTCGTCCAGCTCTACTACGGGAAGTACAACCGCGACAAGGACAGCCACGACTGGCGCGACTGGCCCTATTTCGCCGGCGACGGCGCCATGAAGGCCTCCGACGGGTACTTCCGCATTCTTGGCCGTGTCGACGACGTGGTCAACGTCGCGGGGCACCGGCTCGGGACCAAAGAGCTGGAATCGGCCGCTCTCACTGTCCCCGAGGTGGCGGAGGCGGCCGCCGTCCCGGTCATCGACGAGGTGCGGGGGAGGGTCGTTGAGATGTACGTCTCCCTGAAACCGGGATACGTGCCCTCGGCGGAGATGGAGGAAAAGGTGTCCAAGGCTCTGGAGGTGGAGATCGGCAAGATCGCCCGTCCCAAGAGCGTCTGGATCGTGCCCGACATGCCCAAGACCCGCTCGGGCAAGATCATGCGCCGCGTCATAGCCGGCATATCCAACTTCGGCGAGGTGGGCGACATCACCACCTTGGCCAATCCCGACGTGGTCGACACGATCCGTCACCACGTGCAGGCAAAGAAGCTGGAGAGGGGCGACGTGGGCCGCGAGTTGACAAAGGAGGAGAGGGAGGAGATAGAGGCCTACGGCAGCGCGGACTGAAGCTCCCTCGCCGCGAGGGATGCCGTAGGCCGGAAAGGCAGGCGAACTGCCGTGACACAGCAATATCTCGTCGGAGAGTTGTCGCTGTTGTTGGGCGAGCTTCAGGTGGAGGTCTGTCAGCGCGAATTTTCGCAAAAGGTGGCGGGCCTCCGCCGGACGCTCGAGTGTTCTCCGGTGGCCCGTCTCTCCGAAATGGCGTGGCAGGCGCTGGAGCTGGCTGATGACGTCTGTTGGGATTCACTGGAGCGGGCGGACGCGAGCGCCCTGATCAGCCAAGCCGCCACCTGCGCCAGGCTGCGCGAGTTCGCGGTGTGTGCCGCGCTGATCGACGAGGACGAGCGCCTGTAGCCGGTACCGCCTTGGCCGTGGCGCGTGACGGCCCAATGGTGTGCCGGCGCTGCAGGGCCCTGCAGGGAGGCGCGCTGAGTTGCACGGCGCTGCACAGAGGCGCGCTGAGTTGCACGGCGCTGCACAGAGGCGCTCTGTTCAGCGCTGGCCTGCCTCGATCGGCCCCGTTCGGCTTTCGCGCGCGCAAACTCGCCGGGACGCGGCCGGTTGGATCGGCGCCCGGGTTGCCGGTGGAGCCGGCTCGCGCACTGCCCCGCCAATTGCCCCACCAATTGTCCCGCCAAGTGCCCCGGTGACTGACGGCGGCCCGTCGGGGCGGTAGGGGTGCTTCGGATCGGAGTTTCCTGCTGCCGGGGTGCGCTTTGCTGCGCTAGTTTTTCACCCGAGAACAAGCGGGAGGTGCGCGGTGCCTGAAACCATCCTTTATGAGCGCCACGGACATGCGGCCGTGATCACGCTGAACAGGCCTGATCGCATGAACGGCTTTACACGCGTGATGGGCGCGGAGCTGATCCAGGCCATGGACAAGGCGGATGCCGATGACGGGGTACGCGCTGTCGTCTTCACCGGGGCCGGCCGCGCCTTCTGCGCCGGAGCCGACCTGGGAGGCGGGGGCAAGACCTTCGACTACACCGCCGCCGAGCCTGGCGAGGATGATCATCGCGATGGTGGTGGCTTGGTCTCGCTTCGCATCTTCGACTCCAAGAAGCCGACAATCGCCGCCTTCAACGGCCCGGCGGTGGGGGTGGGGGTCACCATGACCCTTCCGATGGACTTTCGCATCGCAGCCCGTGGTGCCAAGTTCGGTTTCGTCTTCACCCGGCGCGGTGTCGTCCCGGAGGCAGCCTCATCGTGGTTCCTGCCCAAGGCCGTCGGCATGCCGGCGGCGCTGGACTGGGTGCTCACGGGCAGGGTCTTCGGGGCGGACGAGGCGCTGGAGCGGGGCCTGGTGTCCAAGGTCGTCGAGCCCGAGGAGCTGATGCCCACCGCCCTGGCTTTGGTCGGGGAGATCGCCGAAAACACAGCCCCGGTTTCGGTCGCAATGGCCAGGGCCATGCTTTGGAACATGGCGGGAGCCAACCATCCCCTCGATGCTCATCGCCTGGACTCGCGGGCGATGTGGCTGCGGGGAAGCTCGGCTGATGCCTATGAAGGCGTGCAGTCGTTCCTGGAGAAGCGCAGCCCCGAATTCCGGGACAGACTGGACGAGATGCCCGAGCTCTTCGAGGACTGACCCAGCCGCGAGACCTTATTCGCGCGCGTCCACATTTGGGCGGGACATCCTCGGCAACCCGGTTCGAGGAGCCGGCTAGGTGGCGGGCAGGCCGTCGAGCGAGAGGAAGATGTCGACCAGGTCGGCATCGAACTGCTTGCCGCGTTGAGAATGCAAATACCGGCGCGCGTGCTCGACGTCGGTGGTGCCCGGCCGGTAGATGCGCGGAGTGGTAATGGCGTCGAAGACGTCCGCGATGGCCAGCACCCGCCCTCCGACGGGGATCGCCTCGCCTC
>JAJYPE010000238.1 GCA_021795585.1 Actinomycetes bacterium
TCGACCCCGTCCCCGAACCATGAGCGGCGGACGGAACCTCAAGACGGGCACACGCCACCGGCATCCTCGGCGTCGCCGAAGGCTAACGGAGGCTTGTAGGGCCAGCGCGTGAGTATGGGGCTAGGCGGCAATGCAGCGAGCCGTCAAGATAGCGGCCAGGGCGGACAGTAGGGCCAGGCGGAGAGAAGCGCCGACTTGCCGTCGGCCGGCATCGGCGATCGCCCCTGCCGCGCCGGAGTCCGGAAATAGGCCGCCGAGTGGCCGGTGGGAATCTCACCCGCCGGCCACTCGGCTTCCAGCCTTACGGGTAGAAGGTGCCGGTGTTGGCGACCGAGGGCTGCGACAGCCCGGCCGGCCCGCCCCCAAATAACTTGAGCAGGTTGCCGGTCATCCGGTCCACCGCCGACGCGATGCAGCCGGGAGAGCCCGAGGTGCAGGGGTTCATGGCGGCGATCCAGTTGTTGGTCCCGGACTCAAAGACTCCACCCTTCCCGTTGCGCCCGGTCCAATAGGTGGTGTCGGCGTACATCCTGGCTCTGGAGAAGCCGATCACCACCGGCGAGTGGGCGAGGATCTGGACGCCTGGCGGGTTGGGTCTTGCCGGGTTGTAGCCATCGAAGTCGGAGTAGAGCAGCCCGGGGAGCTGCGATCCCTGCTTGAGGCCGGTGCCCGCGTACAGCCACGAGCCGGGGTCGGTGACCACCAGCGGGAAGCTCCGGTTGTTGTTGTAGCCGTTGTAGGAGTTTCCCACCAGCGTCGAGGCCGGCAGGTTGGCGGGGGGCTGGCCCCACCAGTTCTGGGTCACCCGGGCGTTGTTCACCCCGTAGAGTGGGTCGGCCCGCGGGTCACGGTAGTTGACCATCTCAAGGTTGGGGCCGAGGGGCGAGCGGGCGAGCCGGACCTTGCGGAGGATCGGGCTGGCGCCGAAGAAGGCCAGGTTGACGCCCTGGGCGTGGGCGGCCACCGCGTTCTCGCGCATGCGGAGCGACCACTCCTCGTCGTGGCCCAGGGAGAGAAGGGCCTTGTGGTTGGTGAGCAGCGAGCCGTCGAGCGCGAGGTTGATGTCGGTCCAGTAGGTGACGTCGAGGCCGTGCTTCTCCATGAAGCGGACCAGCGGGTACTCGATGGAGAGGAAGCCGCCGGAGCCGCCCCCGCTTGCGTAGGGGCGATCGAAGGAGACGATCCGGGAGCGGTCGGGGGGCGGGTATCCAGTGAGCCCGGGGGGGCCGCCCTGGTAGAGGTCGTAGCCGCCGAAGGAGTTGAAGGCCTGCCAGGTGAAGACCGCATTCATGACCACGTAGGCCGCGTGGCTCGCAGGGTCCCAGACGGTGAGCGGTACATAGCTCTGCTGCCCCTGGTTCCCCACCAGCTTCAGCAGGTAATCACCTTGAACGAAGGCCTTGGTGACGGTGAAGGAGGTGGACATTGTCCAGTTGCACTGGACCATGTAGAGCGGGGGCGAGGCCGGGCACCGGCGCTGGACCGCGCCGAAAAGCGGTTTCGACGTCCACACCAGGCGGGCGCCCTTCCCCTGGTAGTAGCCCATCCGGTACGCCTGGACCACGAAACTCTTGGCGGTGGTGGAGACGTAGAGATCGACCCGTTGGCCGTAGGTGGCCTGGGGCCGGTTGCTGTAGCCCATGATCCCATCCCGGGTCTGGGGTCCGGTGATCTTCCAGGCGGTGGTCCCCGGGAGCCGGTTCTCCCTAATCACCCAGGAGGCCTCCACGCCGTAGGGACCCGCAAAATTCCGCGAGCCGCTCGGCACCGCCGCGCCCGTGGCGGCTCTCGCTTTTGCCTCGGCAGGGGCGATCGGGGAGGAGGCGCACAGGAAGAGTGATACGCCGTAGACGACAAGGCCGACGCTGATGGCAGCCGCCATCAGCCGCCAGCCCTTCCGGCTCTTGCCTGCTGGCATCGACGTGCCCCTTGAACCTCGGTTCCCGCCAGTATAAGCTCCACCGGCCGGTCTCTCTAAGGACCGGCGCTCAGCCTCTCCTTCCTTGTCCGGCTCTCCCTGAGCCGCGAGCGACGCCGCATAGGTCCGGGCCTGGATCCGAGCCAGGGCGGAGAGGTGTCCGGTGGCCCCGTCGGTCCGGCGCACCAGCTCGCCGCTCTGCCAGTGGAGCGGGCCGAGCACGGCCGCAACTGCCGCCACCACGGCGACCATGAGGTATCTGGCGCCGGAGACGGCGTGGGCAATAGAGTTTCAAGCGGAGCCGAGGCTGTAGCCGAGGAGGGCGAGGCCGCCATCTCACACCCGGGAGCCGAGGAAGGTGAGGACCCGGTGTCGCCCGCGGTTCGCTCCGCCTCGGCCAGGGCCAAGGTGGTCTCGCGCCACCAGGCCTATGGCCGGGAACTGCGCCCCGCCCAGCAGCTGCTCGACCACCTCGCCACCCTCACCCGCAACACCTGCTCGGTACCCAGGGACCGCCGTCACCTTCGAACGCATGGCGGAGCCCACCTCGACTCAGCCAAAGGTGTTCGAGCTCATCGAGGTACCGATCCCGCTCCCCCTAAAGTGGTCGGCACCCGCACGCCGTTTCGGCGCAAATGTCCAGTTCAGCCTGGATAACCATGGCTTAGGAGACGCAACTTCCGCCTAGAGGCCCAGATGCACGGGGACTTCGAAGAGTCCGAGGGTGCGTAACGGCCACTTGCTCGCTCCCCGCCCGGACACCCGCGGTACTACTACTCTGCTCTTCACTGCATTTCGATTCAGCCATCCCGTCGCACACATGGCGCGCCGTCGTGGGGCTCACGTGCCCGAAGCGATTGGCTGATGGGGCGGCAAGCCCCCCACCGAAGTCTTGGAGGATCACCGGATGAGAGGGGATCCGCAGGGCCACGGTGTCCTGCCCTCCGGTGACCGCGTCGAGAACTGACGGGTGCCGGTCCAGCACCATCGTGAGGGGACCGGGCCAGAACGCCTCGGCCAGGCGGGATGCCTGGTCCGGGATGTGTCGTGCCCAGTCGGCGAGGTTTGCTCCCCTTCCCAGGTGGACGATCAACGGATGGTCGCCAGGGCGGCCCTTGGCAGCGAACACACGCAAAACGGCCTCAGGGTTGGACGCGTCTGCGGCAAGACCGTAGACCGTCTCGGTGGGCACCCCCACCACCTCGCCGGCCCGCAGCATGGCGACCGCGAGACTTATCGACCGGTCACTGCCGTCGACCACCCGGGTTCCATCGCCGCAGCGGATGACCGAGGGGCGCGGTCCACTCCGCTCCCCACTCTCACCTGTGTCCACGCGAGCATCGTCACTATGCGCCGGCCGAGCACCCGTCATGAGCGAGCGCACCCCACCGCCACATCGCTCAGGGCCCAGCCGTCGGTCAGGGGCTCGTTGAACTGCACCAACGCCGCCTGCTTGCCGGGCAGGGCCCGCACTTGGTTCAGGTGGCAATTACGCGCCGGCGGGAAGC
>JAJYPE010000028.1 GCA_021795585.1 Actinomycetes bacterium
CTCGAGTTGAGAAACGGTGCTCGCGTTGCCATTCCGCCATACTAAGTTTCCGAGCCGGATCTAGCTCCGCGACCGCAGGTGGCAATTCTTGTACTTCTTGCCGCTGCCGCACGGGCACGGGTCGTTACGCCCCACCACCGGCACCCCGCCGCCCTCGCCCCCAGCCAGCTCGTCCATGATCGAGGTGATCTTGCCGCCGCTGCGCATGATGGACACCATCCGGCGCAGGTAGGGGTCGATGTGCTCGAAGAAGGATCTGTATCCCTCACAGAGCTGGTTGTGGCCCGCCTCCCCGTCCGGGGATATTGCGCTCCGGTCTTTGGGGCAGCCGCCGTTGCAGGCAAAGAGATATGGGCAGGCGCGGCAATAGGCGGTGAGCGACTCCTTCTTGGAAAGGCCGAACGATCGCTGCCCCGGGGAGTCCACCATTTCCGCGAGCCCGTCCTGGGGCAGCGTTCCGAGGTGGTGGCTTGGCAGCACGAAGTGGTCGCACGAGTAGACGCTGCCGTCATGCTCCATGGCCAGGACCCTCCCGCAGGTTTCCGCCATTACACAAAGGTTGGCAGGCCGGCCACTGAACACCAGGAGGCTCTCCAGGAAATTCTGCACCCCTATCCGCCCCACGTCGTTGCGGACCCAGCGGTCGAAGACGTGGTTCAGGAACGCGGCCATCGCGTGGGGCGAGACGCTTAGTGGAGACAAAGATCCGTCGTCGTCCCGCTTTACCACCGGCAGGAACTGAAGCCACCTCACCGATTCGGCGAGGAAGAAGTCGTAGACCTCTTCCGGATGGGCGGCCGTAACCGAGTTCAAGGTGCAAAGCACGTCCGGGTCGATGCCGTGCGAGCGTAGAACCCGCAGGCCACGCATGGCGCGCTCGTGAGTGGGATGCCCCGCCTTGTCGAGCCTGGAGGCATCGTGGGTGGAGGCGGGCCCGTCGATGCTGAGGCCGACGGAGAAGCGATGTCGTGCCAGGAAGTTTCCCCATCGGTCGTCAAGCAGGGTGCCGTTTGTCTGCAGATTGTTGAGCGCGGTCCAGCCGGCGGGAAGGAGCTCTTCCTGAAAGGCGACCACCTTGCGGTAAAAGTCCAGGCCGGCCATGGTCGGCTCGCCCCCGTGCCATCCGAAGTGGACTATCGGTCCCGGACTCGAGGCGACGAAGGAGGTGATGTATGCCCTGAGTGTCTCCTCGCTCATCCGATAGCGGGAAGACCCTGGGAAGAGTTTTTCTTTTTCCAGGTAGTAGCAGTAGGTGCAGTCGAGGTTGCACTGGGGCCCCGCGGGCTTGGCCATCACCATGAAGGGCTCACTCGAGACGGTGATGGGCCCTGCCGCCCCACGTAGTTCGGTTCCGGCCGGCATGCGCCAACCTTACAGGGCCGCCACCAGCGCCGCCAAGCCGCCTAGCTTGCCCGGTTCAACACCCCTGAAGGCGCTGGGCGGGATACCATTCATTTGATGCAAGACGAAACCAGCCTGAAGGCCTTCCTAGAGGAGCTTCGCAGCGCGCTCGGTGAACGCTCCGTGAAGACCGGGGAGGGTGTCTCCGACGACTACAGCCATGACGAGGCGCTGACCGCGGGCTGGCAGAAGCCATTGGCGGTTGCGTTTCCATCGACGACGGAGCAGGTGAGCGCTATCGCGCGCATTGCCACCCGCCACGCCGTCCCGATCGTCGCCCGCGGGTCCGGGACCGGCCTTTCCGGGGGCGCGACACCGTGTCCGGGCTCCCTAGTGGTGAGCTTCGAGGCGATGGACGAGATCATCGAGATCGACGAAGCCAACCACGTGGCCGTGGTCCAACCCGGAGTGACACTCGCTCTCCTTGACCAGGCGCTGGCCGAAGTGGGCTTCGTCTATCCGGTCTTTCCGGGCGAGCTGGGCTCCTCCTTGGGCGGGAATGTTGCCACAAACGCCGGCGGCATGAGGGCGGTCAAATACGGTGTGACCCGCCACCAGGTGCTCGGTCTCGAGTTCGTTCTCGCCGGGGGCGAGGTCATGCGCAGCGGCGGGAAGTACGTGAAGTCCTCGTCCGGCTACGACCTGGTGCAGCTGATCATCGGCTCCGAAGGCACCCTGGCCCTCGTGACCGAAATAACGGTTCGCATCTACCCTCGGCCGGGCTTTTCCGCGACGATGCTCGTCCCGTTCGCGAGCCTCTCGGCAATTTCAAACGCGGTGCCGGAGCTTCTGGGCACCGGGGTGACACCCCTGGTGCTCGAGTACATGGACGCGGTCGGCCTGTCGGCAATGAGCGCCCGCGTCGGCTTCGAGCTCGGGGTGAGCGATGCCATCAAGAATGCGGCCAAGGCCTACCTCTTCGTGATCCTGGAGGAAAACTCCCAGGCCTCGCTCGACGCGGAGACCGAGACGTTCTCCGAGCTCTTGCTGGAGCTTGGGGCGCTCGAAGTCTTTCTGCTCAACGAGGCCTCCGCCGCCAAGCTGCTGGAGGCGCGCGAAGGAGCCTTCTGGGTGAGCAAGGCGCTCGGGGCCAACGACATGGTGGACGTGGTTGTGCCACGCGCTGAGATCCCCGCCTACCTCGAGCGGGTCAACACCATCGCCGCCGACTCGGAGAGCTTCATCTCGGCTGCCGGGCATGTCGGTGACGGCAACATCCACTTCTCAATATTTCAGCCCGACGAGACCAAGCGCTACGAGGTCATCCGGGAGATGCTCGACTTCGGCCTGGCGCTCGGGGGATCGATATCAGCCGAGCACGGCATCGGCTCGGAGAAACGCAAATACCTGCTCGAGCTGGAAGACGCCGACAAGCTGGAGCTGATGCGCAGGATCAAGGCGGCCTTCGACCCGCAAGGAATCCTGAATCCTGGGAAGGTGATCTGATGAACGGCGCAGAAGCTTTGATGAAATCCCTGGTCGGCCTGGGCGTGGAGGTTTGCTTCTCCAACCCCGGCACCTCCGAGATGCACTTTGTGGCGGCGTTGGACCGCGTGCCCGAGATGCGCGGCGTACTCGCGCTCTTCGAGGGGGTTGCCACTGGCGCCGCCGACGGCTATGCCCGCATCGCCAAAAAGCCTGCGGCCACCCTCTTGCACTTAGGCCCGGGGCTGGGCAACGGGCTGGCCAATCTGCACAACGCGCGCCGGGCGCTGAGCCCGGTTGTCAACGTGGTTGGCGAGCACGCGACCTACCACCGCCGCTACGATCCGCCTCTGGCGAGTAACATCGCGGCCATGGCGTCCGCGGTCTCCAAGAGCGTGATGACGGTCGAGCGGCCCGAGGAGCTGATTCCCATGGTGGCCGCCGCCCACGCCGCCGCAATAGCCCCGCCGGCGGGCGTGGCAACGCTCATAGTTCCGGGTGATATCACCTGGAACGAAGTACCCGATGGCGCGGTGCAGGCGTCGCCGCCCCGGGCGCCGGTCCTCGATGCCGGGCGCATTTCCACCGCCGCCGCCGCCCTGCGTGCAGGCGGGGCGACCCTGTTCATCGGTGGCGCGGCCACTAGCAGGCGCGGCCTGGAGGCGGCGTCCCGCATTGCCAACGCCGCCTCCGCCCGCCTTTTGTGCGAGACGTTCCCTTCGGTGCTCGAACGGGGTGCCGGAATACCGCCCGTCGATCGGTTGGCCTACCTCGGGGACTTCGCGGTAATGCAGCTCGCGGGAAGCAGGAGCCTGGTACTGGCAGGTGCCGAGGACCCTGTCGCGTTCTTTGCCTATCCGGGCAAACCCAGCCGCTATGCGCCCGAGGACTGCGACGTAGTGACCCTCGCAACTCCCGCCGAGCCGGCCGACCTTTATCTGGAGGCCCTGGCGGAGGAGCTTGGCGCGACCGTCGCGCCCACGCTGCAGGCCGCCTCCTTGCCGACGTTGCCGTCCGGCGCGCTTTCAGGCTCGGCCGTTTCCGCTGCCATCGGGGCGCTCCTCCCGGAAGGTTGCATCGTGGTCGACGAGAGCGTCACGACCGGAATATCCGCTCCAGGGCTCACCCAGGGCAGCCTGCCGCATCGCTGGCTGACCTTGACCGGCGGCGCGATCGGATACGGACTCCCCGTGGCTACAGGAGCGGCTATCGCAGAACCCGGCACCAAGGTTGTCGACATCCAGGCGGATGGATCAGCGCTCTACACCATCCAGGCGCTTTGGACTCAGGCGCGTGAGAGGCTCGATGTGGTGACCGTCCTGCTCAACAACCAGAGTTACGCCATATTGCAGATGGAGTTGAGCAATGTCGGCGCCGAGGCTGGGGGGCCCAGGTCTCGGGCAATGTTGGACCTGGTGCCGCCGGCCATGGACTTCGCCACCATCGCCAGGGGCTTTGGGGTGGATGCAGTGCGGGTTGCGACTGGTGAGGAGCTTGTCGAGCAACTCAAGCGCGCTATGGCCGAGCCAGGGCCGCACCTTATCGAAGCACTGCTTCCCAAGGGCATTTCCTGAGGCCTCAGGCCTCTGTCCCTAGGGCACCTGAAGTACCGCGTTCTCGTACCGCCGCAGTCCAGGGGTCTTCTCGCGCACATCTCCCTGGTCGCGTGGGCTAAACCTTAACGAATGAGTCGTGAGCAATCGGGGAGCTGGGGCGCCAATCGGCTCCCGCCGATGAAGTTCGTACTCGCGTTCGGACTAGTAAGTGGCCTCGGCGACGTGGTCTACGAAGGGGCCCGCAGTGTGGTCGGCCCTTTCATGGCGGGTTTCGGCGCCTCCGCGGCGCTGGTCGGTTTGGTGACCGGGCTCGGTGAGGCGATGGCACTTGTGTTCCGCCTTTTCAGCGGACGGCTTTCGGACCGGACCGGTCGCCAGTGGACAATCTCCATCTCAGGATACGCAGTGACCATGGTCGCCGTGCCTCTGCTCGCCCTGGCCGGGAATGTCTGGGCCGTAAGCGCACTGGTGCTGGCCGAGCGTTTCGGCAAGGGGTTGCGCACGCCGGCTCGCGACACCATGCTTGCCCAAGCGGGCACCGATCTGGGACGCGGCTGGACATTTGCGGTGCATGAGGCGCTCGATCAAGTGGGAGCCTTCATCGGACCTCTGGCCGTCGCGGTTTTTCTTGAGTTCAGCAAGGGGTATCGCGACGGCTTTGCGGCGCTGGCCATTCCGGGTGCCGCCGCGCTCGTTGTGTTGGCCTGGCTGCGCCGCCGTGTCCCGAGCCCCCGTGACTATGCCGCGAGCGAGAACTCCAAAGCCGCGGGCACGCTCGAGCTCCGCGGGTTCCCCCGCCGTTTTTGGCAATACAGCGCGTTCAGTGCGGCGACCATGGCCGGCTTCGCGACCTTTGCGGTGCTCGCGTACCATCTCGACAGGGCCAAGGTCGTCTCTCCCCCGATGATCCCGATAATGTACGCCGCGGCCATGGCCGCGGCCGCGGTTGCCTCGCTGATCTCGGGTCGCGCGTACGACAAGATCGGACTGCGTGGCCTCGGTGTGTTGCCGCTTTTGGGAGCGGCAGTTCCATTCTTCGCCTTTGCAAAGTCCGCAGCGTTTGTGTGGGTCGGCGCCTTGCTTTGGGGTTTTGCAATGGGGATTCACGAGTCAACGATGCGCGCCGCCGTAGGCGATTTAGTGGCGCCGACGCGGCGTGGAGCAGGTTACGGAACATTCACCGCCGTGTACGGTCTCGCCTGGCTGGCCGGGGCAGCGCTGATCGGCGTCTTTTATGACGTTGCGATCCATTGGGCCATCGTCTTCACCGTCGTTATGCAAGCCCTTGCGCTTGCGCTCTTCCTCCCTCTGCTTTCAAGGGGGCGCGGGGGGTGTGAGCGAGTTGCGTAGCTCGCGTCCGGTCAGGCACTTTGGACTTTCGGGCCCGGGTCGGTACTCCGAACAATTTTTAGGGAAGCCGGCTGGCCGCACATTGCATGCGGCGCCGTACTTTTTGGCAATCTCAACGTTTTAAGCCTTTTAATTATCTAATCCCAGGTCCGCCGAACACGGTGAACTTATTCTCAAAGGGCGGATAATCCCTATTTGAAACTTATTCTGAACTTCAGGCGCGAAGTTATTGTCGATGACAAGGGGAGGAACGGTCGTGAATGTGGCAGAACTGCCACTGTTGGCGCTGGGGAAATGAGTTCGTTGGTTGCGGGTCTAGGGGAGGAGACGCGCTGTAGGGCAAACGCCCTTGCTGACCCGAGTCGCTTTGGAATTTTCAGATACGTGGCTACTTCCGGCCATGCGGCAACGGTTGCCGAATTGACCGACTTCACCGGTTTGAACCACAACGCCGTCCGCCAGCATCTGGCGGTTCTGGTGAAGGCCGGATTGCTCGAAGCCGGTTTGTACTCGCCCGGCACGCGGGGTCGGCCGCGGCTCATTTATAGCATCAGTCCGGCTGCCGCTTCGGACTCCCTCCTGTCCTACGAAAGGCTTGCAAAGGTCTTGGTCCGGGCTCTGTCCGGCTCCGTGACGCCTCGCGAGGCGGGCAGGGAAGAGGGGATTCGCGATGCGGTGGCCATCGGAGATACGGATCTGGAGAAGCCGGCATCCGAGGTCCTCAACCAGGTGATGAGTCTTTGGGGATTTGCATCCCGCTTCGACCATCATGAAATGGGTTCGGATACGGTGACGCTGACCAGCTGCCCGCTCGCCCAGGCCGTGGGCCTGGACGCAAGGGTGGTGTGTTCGGTGCACCTCGGGATAGTGGAAGGTGTGCTCGAGGCGACCGGCGGCTCGCGCCTGGTCGGGTTCGATGTCCGCGAACCCCTTGGGGCAGGTTGCGAGATCGCGCTCGGCATCTGAATCCACTCGCCGGGACGGGATCGTGGAGCGGGCACTTTGGTGATCCGCTCCACGGCTGATCCCGGCCTCAGACCTGTGCCATTTCTTCGCATGGGCGGCACGCCGTGGAAAAACGAGCTTGCGACCCGCCCCCGCTCAACAAGTTGGATTTACTGCCGCGCGCCGAGATGACGCGCTGCTTGCTTCTAATGAGTGGTGCCCATCTTGCGCACCTCGCCAGGAACCGCGGTTGTCAGAATGGCTTTTTGGATTTTCCCGACAGGTGTCAACGGAAGTGCCTTGGCGAATACGTACTCGCGCGGGACCTTGTAATCCGCAAGACGCTCTCGGCAAAAGGCATCAAGTTCGTCCGGGCTCGGGGCGGTTTCCCCCCGCGGGACGACGTAGTAGCGCCCAACCTCGCCCAGTACCGGATCGGGAACCCCGATTCCAGCAGCCATGGCCACGCCGGGGTGTGAGGTAAGGACGTTTTCCACCTCGACGGGGTAGACGTTGTATCCGCCCTGGATGAACATTTCCTTGCGCCTTCCGCGCAGCGTCACATGACCATCGGCGGCAATCGAGACGATGTCGCCCGTGGAAAGCCAGCCGTCGGCGTCGATCGCGGCCGAGCTTGCCGCGGGGTCCTCCCAGTAGCCCGCGACCACGCAGTCTCCTTTTACCTGGAGCTCGCCGTCTCGATCTGCCTCCACCGGCGCGCCATTGGGCCCGACGGCTCGCAATTCGAAGTTCCCGATCGCCGTGCCCAGTGTCGAGGCGACCTCGGTGTCGCTGTCGTCGAGAGGCGAGATGATGCAGGCTCCGGAGGTCTCCGAGAGTCCATAGAGGTTGCAGATGTTTGCCTCAGGAAAGGCGCCGCGAATCTTGGCGAGCAGCGACGGCTCGACGTTCGCGCCACCTGCCACCAAGAGGCGGATGGCCGAGGCGTCCAACGCGGCGAAGCTCGGGTCCGCGAGCATGAGGACGAACATCGTCGGCACTCCTGAGAAGACCGTCAACCCGCCCCCGGCGATCAGGTCTATTGCGCCACGGGGTGTGAAGTTCTCCAGCAGGGCAACGGATGACCGGGCCGTGAGTGAGGCGACCAATGTGCAGGTGACGCCACCTACGTGATTGAAGGGCATGTGGCCGCACATGCGGTCCTCGGGCAACATGCCAAAGTGCTCGGCCTGCGCGCGCCCCGAGGCGATGATGGAGCGATGGGTAATGGTCGCGCCCTTGGGGAGCCCGGTGGTGCCCGAAGTGAACAGTATCAGCGCTGGATCCTCGGCCTTTACCGCTGTGGTCACGCCCGCGAGGTCGGTTTCATCTCCCGTCGCCAGGTCCGCGAATGAAAGCGCTCCTGGAGCGTCGTCCAAGAAGAAGACCTCGCGCAGGGCAGGAAGCTCGTGTGTCAGATCCAGATACAGGCTCGCCAGATCGAAGCCCTGGTGGACGGAGGGTGTTATGGCCGCGACGGCGCCCGACCGGCCGAGCATGTAGGCGAGCTCTTCACGCCTGTAGCGGACATTGAGCGTGACCAGCACCATTCCAACCTGGGTCACGCCCAGGAGCGCCTCCACCCAGGCCGATCGGTTGGTGCCGGCTATGGCGACGCGGTCGCCGGGAACGTAACCTCGCCGCAAAAGTGAAGAGCTGACGGCATCGGCTCGGCGTTTCATCTCGGCAAACGTGATGGCCTTGCCGTCTTCGACCAGGTATACCCGAGTCCCATCTTCATCGGCCGCGCGGGCCAGGAGGGCTCCGAGGGTCTCGTCACGAGGTTCAGTGCGCATGGCAAATGCTACATCCGTTGGCACCGCCGATTAGGTGCCGAAGGCACCATCTGCCTTCTGGCGCCGGAGCGGGGGTAGGCTAAAAACGTGTCGGTTCCCGCTCATGAACTGCTTGGTGCGGCCGCACAGCCGGCGCCCAAAGGTTCTTCTTCCACCAATGTCTACGGAGTCCTGCGCCAGCGGCTCGTCCAGGGCGGTTACCCGGCGGGTGCCCCGCTGCGTGAAGTTGAGCTGGCCGGCGAGCTCGGGGTATCGAGGACGCCTGTCCGCGAGGCCTTGCGTCGGCTCTCGGCCGAGGGCCTTGTCCATATCGAACCCAACAAGGGTGCGAGAGTGGCGCCGTGGATAGATGCGGACCTGCGAAGCACGTTCCGTCTCCGCCAGCGGCTGGAGGGGCATGCTGCCGCCCGCTCGGCAGAGTTGATCTCCGAGGAGGGGATCGCCCGGCTCGAAGACCTCTGCGAGCGGATGGAGTCCGCGGCACGGGGGACTTCGCCGACTCGGTTCGAGGACATCGCAATGTTGAACCACGACTTTCACCGCGTCATCATCGCAGCAGCCAACGACGGGCGGCTGGTAGAGGTAATGGCTGCAGTAGTCCAGGTTGCGCTGGTCCGCCATATGTTCGAGCGCTACAACGGAGAGCAGCTGCAGCGCTCCTTCGCGCACCATCGGGAGCTGGTCGCGGCGTTGCGCCAGCGTGACCCCGAATGGGCCGAGGCTGTCATGAGCGCCCACATTTTCCACGCAAGGGCAGTCCTGTTCCCCAACGACGGAGAGAGACACGCCGGCACTGAGTGATCGAAACTTGCTATGCAGGGCCTCATGCGCTGCGCAATCGTCTTCGGTCACCATCGTGGCCGTGCGGCAGATATATGTCAGGCGGGTCCGAGGACCCGCCTGACTGACTTTAGTGAGGCCGGAAGGCCCGACTTGCCCTTGCGGATCCGATAATGGTCGGGAAGGCGGGATTTGAACCCGCGGCCTCAGCGTCCCGAACGCTGCGCGCTGCCAAACTGCGCTACTTCCCGTAGCTACAACAGTCTATTTCGACTCTTGCGGACGATTGCCACCCGGCTGGGACGAGTTAAGGGACGGGGATGCTTACGGGCTTGAAGCTCGGGTCCTCGTAGGTGCCTCCCGAAAGGATCGCATTGGCCGCGTCCGCTATTCGAAACGAGTCGAGGGGTTTAACCAAGAACCCTTCCACGTTGGAGCGGCGCGCGAGAAAGACGTCGGCGCGTCGGTCTAGCAGCAGCAGGATGGGGATGTGCGGAAGGCGCCCCCCCGACTCCTCGAGGTGCAAATCCATGGCGATGGCCATGCCGCCCATGTGCCCTACCTGCATGTCCGCCACCACCAGGTCGGGAGCCGTCTGCGAGCTGGCATTCAGTAAGGCTTTGTAGTTCTGGAAGCGGCTGATGCTCTGGCTGACGAAATCAAGAGCCGAGCCGATCTCGTCCAATACTTGCTTGGCATCGCTCACCACGTAGATCTTTGACATCGTGGCAATCTTAGTTGGGTATCAAGGTGCCGCACAAAGCGGAACCCGGTGTCAGAGCAGCGATCTTGCCATCTGCGCCAGGTCCTCGATGGAAGCGACGTCCCTGTCGAGCAGCGGCACCCTTGCCAGGCGAGGTGGTTCGAGCTTGGAGATCAGCTGCGCAAGCTCGGCCTCTTCTGCTCCACGGAGGAGTTCCATTCGCGCCAGGTTTGCGTCGAGGACCTCTCGATCGTGAACGTCGAGCGTCGCCTCCAGGGTCGTGCTTCGGCGGCCGGTCTGGAATTGGGGCGTATGCCGGTTGGAGATCAACCCCGCCACGCTGAAGCCGAAGCCGGCGAGCTTCTCTCCGAAGGACAGTGCCTCGGCAACGGTGTCGCCACGCGGGGCCGACACCATCACGAAGGCGGTTGCGTCTTCGTGAAGAAGCGCCTGCACAATCTGCGCACGTTCGCGGAATCCGTCTTCCATGCCCTCGAAGTCCTGGAAGAACGCCACCGCTTCATCCACCACCTCAGCGCCAACCACCCGCGATATGGTCTTCAGTACCGCCTTTGCGGCGAAGGACACCGGTCGGAGCAGGACCGGACCCGGGCTCATGATCAGCCTGAAGACGCGATTGTCGAGGAAGCTGACGAGCCGGCGGGGCGCGTCGAGAAAATCCAAAGCATTGGCGCTGGGCGGGGTGTCGACGACGAGCAGCTCGAAGCGGGGGTCGTTGTGAAGCTCGAACAGCTTCTCCATCGCCATGTACTCTTGAACACCGGACAGGTTTCGAGTCAGGTTTTGGTAGACCCGGTTGGAGAGGATCCTGCCCGCCTGCTCATCGCTCGTGGCATACTTGACCACAAGGTCGTCGAAGGTGGCATCCGCATCCAGCATCACAGCCCACAGGCCGCCGGCTCCCAGCGCGTCGATCTCGACCGGGTCATTTCCAATGTGCTCGATGCCCAGCGCATCGGCAAGCCGCTTCGCCGGATCGATGGTCACCACGCAGGTTCGAATCCCGGAAAGGGCGGCGCCGACCGCGATCGCTGCCGCGGATGAGGTCTTGCCCACTCCGCCCGGGCCCGTAAGGACGATGACCCGCCTGCTTCTGAGCAGGTCTCCCAATTTGTTCGGGATCACCGGCTCGCCTTTTGCGGGCTTGTCAATTGTCATCGGACGCCTCCGATAGCAGGTGCTCGGCCAGCCGCGCGAGTTCGCTGACGCCGAGGCCGGTTGCATAGACGAAAGGGACCCGGGCCAGGTGGCAGTTCGGAAGGGCGCGCCGCAACTCCGCCAGGTTCTCGAGCTGGAGGTGCGCCTTGGTGCTGACGAAGCGGTACGCGTCCAGTCGGTCGTCCGCCTCGCCCAGTTCGGAAAGGGTGTCCCGGCTGTGCTGGCTGATCCCGATGGGCGCTTGCAGGGCGTTGGCGACAATTGGCCCTAAGGAGATCACCCCCAGGGACTCGATCTCGGTGTAGGTCTGCGAGGTCTCCGACACAGGGGTCTCCTCCGCCAGGGTCACCAGTATCAACTGGGATCTTGCAGGATCGGAAAGCAGCGCCTGGACTTCATCGGACTGGGTGCGAAGCAGCCCGACGTTTGCGATGTCCGCCAGCCCCTTGGGACTCGAGAGAAAGGTGAGCAGGTGCCCCGAGGCCGGGGCATCAAGGATGATGCTGTCGAACTCGCCGGAACGCTCCATCTGCTTCAACTTGGCAAGGACGAGCAGCTCTCGTATGCCCGGGATTGCGGTGGAAATGACCGTCACCACCCCGGTGGAAATGAGCCGCCGCCCAAGGCCTGCCATCCCGTGGTCTTCCAGGTACTCGATGAGGATCTCTTCCGGGCGTAGCTCGAAGATCCGAAGCCTGGGTGCGATCGCCGCCAGGACCGGGTCTTCCTCGCCCATCGCCCGCATTACCGCAGCGGCCGCCCGCGAATGCGACAAGCCCACCAAGGCGGTGCGCCGGCCGATGCCGGCTGCCGCGATCGCAGTGGCTGTGCTGATTGTGGATTTCCCCACGCCGCCTTTGCCCGCAACGATCAAAAGAGTGGCGGCTTCGAGGGCTCCCTTTAGTGGCGGCTTCCCGGCCATGTCGCTACCCCGCGAAACCGCGGGCTACTTGATGGCGGCCTCGACCGACTTCACCGCGGGTATCGAGCAGACCGAACCGGGCTGGTTTCCATCGGCCTTGCAGATGGTGGCGATGATCAGGTTGGCTGACGGCAGGATGGCGCCGTTGGTCACCGTTCCCTGAATGGTCAGGCTGCCTGCGATGCTGTTGCGCGAGAGGCCCTGCAGCAGCCCCGGGGAGTAGGACGGACCCGAGATGATGTACTTGTTGGCGAAGTCGATGAACGGGATTCCCGCCGCCAAAGAGGTGTAGGGCGGCTTGTCGTATGCATTGAAGTACTTTTGTTGCAGCGGTGTCGGAGTCATGAGAGTTGGGTAGTTACCGTTGACCTGCTTGTTGGTTGTCATCTCGACGCCCTGGAAATCGATGTAGGGGCTCGAGTAGCTGGAGCCGTAGAAGCTGAAGGTCTGGGTGTTGGGGTAGACATCACTCGAGGACGACGAGGTGACGTGGAGGTTCTTGAAGGTGCCGAACTTGGAGAGGGCGATTATGAGGGGCCAGCGCTCGGCGGCGCAGTAAGGGCAGTAGTCGGCGCCCATGTAAAGGACCACCGGCTTGCCCGCGACTGCGAAGGTGGGCCCGTTTTTGATCTTGTAGGGCATGGTGATGCTCCCGGCCGGGACGGTCGCGGAGGCCAAGGCGCTATTGGGAACTCCGGTCACAGCCGCTACCAGCGAGCTGGATGCCAGCGGGCTCGCAGCGCTGGAGCTCGAGGAAGAACGGTTCAGCTTCACGAGCACCAGCGTTGCCACGACGGCCACGACCACCACCAGCGAGACGGCAGCCACTACGAGGCCGGTCCGGGAGCCGGTCGCCTTCTTGGCAGGAGCCTTTCCCCGGGGGGAGGGGTTCCTCTTTGCCTGCTGAGCCATTCCTAGATCTCCTTGAGCGCTCTTAGTCGCGGCGCGCTGCCGTAGCCTGCCTTCGCGCAGACGCACTTGTTATAGAAGATAGCCCGCTTCTCCCTGGCACCTAAGCTGCCCAGCAAGAGACGCCGCGTGCTTGGGGCATGTACCTGCGAGAGCGGTGAGAGCGGCGGTATCATGGGAGCCGGCCCGCAACGATTCAGCTAGCGGTTTCGACCTTGTCGGGCGAGGTTGCCTCTCGGGGGGATGGATGGCCTTGGATTTGCCTGCGCTGAACCTTCGCGCCGGCTCAATAGAGGTGGATGGAACCCGTGTCGGCTATGCCGAGGCGGGCCAGGGCCGGGAGTTGCTCCTGGTTCCGGGCTGGTCGCTTCCACCCCGCATTTACACAGATTCCGTTGCTCGCCTTGCAGCTCGCGGCTTTCGCGTCGTGATCCCGGAGATCTATGGATCCCGTTCCCGCTTCGACCTCTCGGGGGGCATCTGCACTGCGGCTGGCCTGCTCGCCTCGTTTGGCGCCGCAGTTTTCCAGGGGCGGAGCTACGATCTCGTGGGCCATTCCCTTGGCGGCGGCTTTTCCATCTGCGTAACGGCGGCCCAGCCGGACCTGGTGCGGCGCCTGGTTCTCATCTCCTCCGTCGGTGATCCAACTTGGACCGATCGGTCGGGGCGCCCTTCGCGGATGTCCAGCCGCCCTCTGCAGGACTGGGCGGGCGCATTTGTGGCCGATATGCGCAAGACGAGGGAGCGCGGCCGAAATGTCCCACGAGTTGTGGTCGAGTCACTGAGAGAGATGGGTCGCAATCCTGGACGAGTCCTACAGTGCGCAATGCTGGCACGCCGCGCAGACCTTCGTCCCGAGCTGAGCAGGATCGCCTCGCTGGGCATCCGCACCCTGGCCATCTGGACCCATGACGACGTTGTCATCCCGCGGGAAAGCTTTCTCGGCCTGGCCTCACTGGCCGGGGCGTCGACCCTGGAGCTTGCCGGCTCCCACGGCTGGATCTTCACCTCGGGCGAGGAGTTCGCAGCTGTCGTGGGGGACTTCCTGCTCGACTGAGGCGTTGGCCCGGGCTCCCCCGACTCGTTCCCATCGGGTAGCTTGGTGGTATGGAACCACGCGAGGCCGCGACCGTCATGCTGCTGCGCAACCGCAACGGGTCAGGTGTCGAGGTCTTCATGCTGAGGCGCAACCTGGCGCTGGACTTCGTTGGCGGAGCCTACGTCTTTCCGGGTGGCGCGGTCGATCCCCACGATGGGACCGTGGCGGGGGACGCCTCACTATTCGCAGGCAGCGATGTCGCCTGCTCACAGGTCCTCGGGTTGCCGAACCTCGGGAGCCGTTTCTGGGTCGCCGCCATACGTGAGTGTTTCGAGGAGGCGGGAATCCTGATCGCCTCACGAAATGGATCGGTGCTCTCTTTCGATGATGCCGAGGAGCGTGTCCTTTTTGATGGCTACCGGCGCGCCTTGAACTCCAAGGAGACGAGCTTCGAGGCAATCCTCCGGGCAGAAGGGCTTCGTCTCGAGGTGGAGGGCGTGGTGTACTTCGCCCACTGGATCACGCCGGAAGGTGCGCCTCGCAGGTACGATACGCGCTTTTTCGTGGCGGCGGCACCTGAGCACCAGGTTGGCCTGCACGACAATGGCGAAACCGTGGCAAACGTGTGGATCGCACCCGGCGACGCGCTGGAGCGCTATCGCGCGGGTGACTTCGACCTGATTCTGCCCACCATCAAGAATCTCGAGGCTCTCGACCGCTACCCTGATGTCGCCTCAGCCTTGGCGGATGCCAGAACCTTTAGAGATCTCCCGGCCATCGCGCCTCGAATGCTCATGGAGGATGGCGAGCTGCGGGTACTACTTCCGGGGGAGGAAGGCTAGA
>JAJYPE010000239.1 GCA_021795585.1 Actinomycetes bacterium
AGGTCCGGGGGCGGCCCTCAGGGCTGACCAGGAGGAGGCGGTTTCCGCTCTCTGTCTTCCCGGCTCGCGAGTGTTGGTGGTCCAAGCCACCGGGTGGGGAAAGTCCGCCGTCTATTGGGCGGCCACTGCCATACGCAGAGCGGAAGGGGCCGGGCCGACGCTGGTGGTGTCGCCGCTCCTATCGCTGATGCGTGACCAGGTGGACGCGGCTTCGCGCGCCGGACTCAAGGCCGCCACCCTGAATTCCTCGAATTCCGGCGAGTGGGAGGAAATCGAGAGCGCTCTTCAACAAGGGCGGATCGACGTTCTCCTGGTCTCTCCGGAACGCCTGGCCAATCCCGGCTTTGGAACCAGGGTGATGGAGGCGCTGGCGGGGCGGATCGGCCTGCTTGTCATAGACGAGGCGCACACGGTCTCGGATTGGGGGCACGACTTCCGTCCCGACTACCGGCGGGTGGCGGCACTGCTCGGGAGGATCAACCCGACGACGCCGGTGTTGGCGACCACCGCCACCGCAAACCAGAGGGTGACCGACGACGTAGCGGACCAGCTCGGCGGCGAAGCGCTGGTGCTGCGCGGATCGCTGGCGCGATCGAGCTTGGAGCTTGCCGTGGTCGGCTCGCTCGCGCCCATCGAACGCTTCGCCTGGGTCGTTGAGCATCTGCCCCTGCTTCCCGGCTCCGGCATCGTCTACACCCTCACCGTCTCCGATGCCCAGCGGCTCACGGCAGCCGTACGGGGGGTACATGGCGAGAAGCCGGAAGTCGCCGCCTACACAGGCCAGATGGAAAGCGCCGAGCGCGAGGCGCTCGAGGAGGCGCTCAAGGTCGGCCGCGTCAAGGCCCTGATCGCCACCAGCGCGCTTGGAATGGGCTTCGACAAGCCCGACCTCGGCTTCGTCGTTCACGTGGGTTCGCCACCATCCCCGGTCTCCTACTATCAGCAGATCGGCCGCGCCGGGCGTGGCATCGACCGGGCGCTGGTGGCACTGCTGCCTTCGGAGTCGGACGAGAGGGTTTGGCATCACTTCGCCACGGCCACCATCCCGGATCCGGCCCAGGTGGAGCGGCTTCTGGCCGGCCTGGCCACCTACGAGGGAGGTGCTGCGACCATCCCCGGACTCGAGGCGGAGACCGGCTTGCGCCGTGGCCGAATCGAGATGATGCTTCGCCAACTCGCGGTGGACGGCGTGGTGGAGCGGCGCGAGAAGGGCTGGACCGCTACCGGCCAGGCCTGGAGCTATGACGCGCAACACTACGAGGGGATCCTTGCCACCAGGCGGCGCGAGGCGGCGATCATGCGCGCTTACGTGGCCGGAGAGGCCTGCTTGATGCAGCTCCTTCAGTCCTCGCTCGACGACCCCGGCGCAGCGCCGTGCGGACGTTGCTCGTTCTGCACGGGCAAGTTGCCTGATCCCCTGGTCGAGCGGCCCTCCGCCGAGGTCGTGCAGCAGGTGAAAAGCCTGCTTAGGGGCGAGACCGTGACGCTCGAGCCACGCAAGATGTGGCCGGGAGGTGCCTACGGCGCCCGGGGCAGGATCGCACCCGGCGAGATGGCGGGAGAGGGCAGGGTGATCGCCTTCGCCGACGCTCCTGAGTGGCGCGAGCTGGTTCGGGCGGCCTTCGAGATCGATGCAGCCCCTTCCGCGGAGCTTCGGGCGGCCGCGGTGGCGACACTGTCGCGCTGGAAGCGTGACTGGCCCAAGCGTCCCGAGATCGTCGTAGGCCTAGCTGCCTCCGGCTTCGACCGATTGGTTGAAGGCTTGGCCGATCACCTCGCCGAGGCCGGTCACCTGGACCGAGCCGCACTCGCAATTCATGCCGGACCGCATGAGGTCTCAGAGATGGCTTCGGGCGAGGAGGCCGCGTACTGGGACCACGCAATCGAAGCAGAGGGCCATTACGCGCAGGCGGTTCGTGGGAGGTGCGTGCTCCTTGTGGTGGACGCAACCTCTTCGCAGTGGCCGATCACGGTGGCAGCGGCCAAGCTGCGCCGAGCCGGTGCGACGATGGTGCTGCCTCTCCTGGTGCATCGCCGGCCCTGATCGGCCCTTGTCCAACTCGACGGCTCTTGGGCCGTCTCCGAGCCAGCCTTCCCGCCGGGCGGCCGCTCCGGCACTAAGCTCAAGCGATGCCCGATGAACTTCCCGAATACGAGTCGCCTGCAACGCTGCCGGAGCGAAAGTTCGGGTGGAGCAACGTCTTTCTACCGCCCGAGCAGGATCCACGCGACTATGGTCCGGTCTCCGGCGAGCGCGAGACTCTGCTCTCTTACCTGCACGCCTACCGCCAAACCCTCGAGCTCAAGTGCGCAGGGCTCGATGCCAGCGCCATGGCGGCCCGCTCGGTGCCACCGTCGAACCTCTCCCTGCTTGGCCTGATCCGCCATATGGCAGAAGTCGAGCACCATTGGTTCCGGCGGGTCATGGCAGGGGAGGACGCTCCACGGATCTATCGAACCGAGAAGGACCGGGACGCCGCCTTCACCGGCGCTGTCGCGGATCAAGCAGTCGTGGACGAGGCCTGGGCAACCTGGAATGCCCAAGTTGCCTTTGCCGAGGAATTCGTGGAGAACCATGATGACCTTGGGGTGATCGGCGTCTTCGAGCACGGGGGAACGACGGAGGAGCTTGCTCTTCGGGAGGTGCTACTGCACATGATCGAGGAGTACGCCCGCCACTGCGGCCACGCCGACCTGTTGCGTGAACGGATCGACGGACGGGTCGGCCAGTAGGGGAGTGGCGATACGGCGGACCTTCGTCGCCGGAAAGCAGCAGGCGGCTGGTCCCCTGGTCGAGGTCTTCACAGCGTCCAGCAGCCGATGAGCTACTACCGGGAATAAACCAACGACGATGATGATGACGCGAACACAAACGCCGACGAAGGCACCACTGTCGGGTAATCTTGCCCGACGAACCCGAGGCTCCGGCTCACATTAGGACTGGACCGAAAACCGCGGGCCCCTCACTGTCACGTGTGGTTACCGTGCGCGGCGACCGTCTGTGCGTTGAGGCTGACGTCGGTCCTACCGGCTAACTCGGTGTCTGCAACTGCGTGAGTAGTGGGTCAACGGGGCGGTGCGGAAGGTGGACTTTGGCTGCTGCGGGCTTAAACGGGTTCGCCTCGCAATGGCCTATACATGCGAAGGCATGTTGGGCGTGTGAGGCGGGTTGCTCTGTGGGCAAACAGCCGCGCGCGTAACGAGGCTGTGAGATCTCGGGGACCTTCATCGGCCAGCGCCTCGGCGGCGCCGGCGGGAGCCGCCTCCGCGGAGGTTATCTGCTAGCGCTGAGCTATGCAGAAAAGTTGTGTTTGATGCCTCGAGGATGACGAGACGGAAAGTGGCCGGGAAGCTTGGTCGGGCGGGATCTCCGGCTGAAATGTCATTGGTACAAAAATCTCAACAAGGAGATCCC
>JAJYPE010000240.1 GCA_021795585.1 Actinomycetes bacterium
CGCCACGTTGTGCTCAGCTGCCACCTGGGCGACCGTTTTGCCCGAGGACAGCCCGCTGCGAAGCGCCGCCTTGGTGATTCCGATGTCCTTGGCGGCGTATGCCATCAGGTCCAGGCCGGCCGGTCCCCCGGGCCTTCCATTGTCGCGGAAGCCCTGGGCCGTCGAATTGCCGGTGTTGTTGTTCAAGGTTGTCGAGGCGGTGGCGGCGGCCGAGAGGCTGGGTGTGCCCAGGGTCGCCCCCGCTGCCCAGCCGCCGCCTACTGCCAGCAGTGTCATCGGAACTGCGAGCCTTGGCCTAATCGTCGGCTTTCTCATCTTGGGGCTCCTTTCATGTCCTGCACGTTGGCGTGCATGTTCATGCTTGGCCGCGATACTGAAAGGCCGCTGGGGCGGCACCCGGGAGCGAGGAGGAATCTCCTGAGAGCCACCCCATGCGAGGCTGTGTTCGGCCTATGCCGACTCGGCCAGCTCAATTTGTGACCGCTGAGCTGCTGCCGAGCGCCGACGCGCTGCGGTGGACAGCTGGACCAGGCTGTGGGATGCGACCACGGCCCAGGTGGCGACCAGTATCACGCTCTGCAGCATGGCGATGATGGTGAAGGCGCTGATCGAGTAGTAGGCGCCGATGGCGTAGCCGGCCAGCGTGAAGACGCCCAGCGGGAAGGTTAGGCCCCACCAGCCGACGTCGAAGCGGTGGTTCTGGGCGAAGAGGCGCGCAGCGGCCATTAGGGCGAGGATCCACCACCACAGGCCGTATCCCCACAGGAACAGGCCACCAACGACGCCAAGCAGAACCGCCGCGGCGTGCGCGCCGGGGCCGGCATGGAACCAGGCGGGGTTGAAGTCCCGAGCCAGTTCGACCAACGCGAGGGACCCGGTGCCGAGCGGTCCGATTGCAATGTTCGCCGAGGCCGCCTGGGTGTTCGGAGGAAGGCCGTGCAATGCGTAGCGCTGGAAGATCAGAGCCAGGACGGAGAGAGCAATGGGCACCGAGAGCGAGAAGCTGACCATGGAGATCACCCAGACCGCTTCGCGGTAGCCGGGGGGGAGCAACCCCAGGAGCAGGCCGCCGGAGGCCGCTGCGACTTCGGCAGGGACGAGAGGAAGGAGCCAGAAGACCGAAACCTCGGCCGTCTTACCGGAGTGTCGCGCGAACATGTAATAGGGGACGGCCAGGCCTGTGATTGCAGCCAGGGCCACGTCGATGCCCCATGCCGTGGTCAGGCCGATCACCGGGACATGATGCAGGATGCGTGGCAGGTAGACCGCCGCGGCGTTGACCAAGGTCGCGAGTCCCATCGGGACCGCCCCGAAGAAGAGCGCGTCGCGGGGATGCTCGAGGTCACGGGCCAGCTGACGGCGGTCATGGCGGAGACGGAGCACGTACAGGCCGGTCAGAGTGGCGAAGAGGATTGCGTTCAGCGCGAATAGCACCATGCCGAGCCAGCGCACAGGTGCGGCGTTGGACAGGTGGGAGGCGACCACCGAGGTGATGCCGGTGCCCATGGTGGCCGTAAATAGAGCGGGAGGTATGCGTGTAGGTATTCGGGGTTTCTTCATGGTTTCCATGATCGCTTTGTTCCTTTTATAAATCAAATGAAATTACTCTGGCATTGTCATAAAGAATCAGTATAATGGGTGGTGCACGCAAGCACGACGGTCGGAGGACCATTGGAAAACGCCAAGCCACAACTCGATCAGCTGCTGACCTTTCACAAGGTGGCCACGCTGGGCTCAATCTCCGCCGCAGCCGACGAGATGGGTCTTTCGCAGCCGGCCATCTCGGTCCAGATGCGCAATCTCGCCACAGCCATCGGAGAGCCGATCCTGAAACGCCACAAAGGGGGCGTCGCATTGACCCCGGCCGGGCGGGCCCTGGTGCCATATGTCGCAGGGTTGGCACGAAGCTACGCCTCAACGTGCGACTTCGTGGACTCGCTCCGTTCGCTGCTCACGGGCTCCATCTCGATTGCCTCGTCCAACACCGTCGCCGCACACCTGCTGCCGGGCTTCGTGGCACGTTTCGTCGAACTCCATCCGGACATCAACCTCTCGGTCTCGGCGACCAACTCCCAGGGCGTGATCGACGCGATTCGCGCTCTTTCGGCCGATGTCGGCTTCGTCGAGGGGCCGGTCAAGGAGTTCGGCGAGGACTTGCAAACCTATGTGATCGGCGGGGACTCCCTGGTGCTTGTCTACGCGGAGTCTTTTGCACACGAGCCGGGCTCGTTGTCGCCGGCCGAAATGGTGTCGAAACTTCCTTTCGTCTTCAGGGAGTACGGCTCCGGAACGCGCAAGGTCTCCGAGGACGCCCTCAACGCCCTGGGAGTGACACCGCACAAGATCCTCGAGCTGGCCGGGACCGAGGCCGTCAAGGAAGCGGTGGTGGACGGGCTCGGGGTGGCGCTGCTCTCGTCGCTGGTGGTGAAGCGGGAGGTCGAAATGGGGTACTTGCACCAGCTGGACCTGGGACTGGAGGAGCTGAAGCGCAACTTTTGCTTGGTGCTGCCCGCGACCGAGCAGCGCTCCCGCGCGGTCGACGCCTTCGTGAGCGCCGTGCTCGGTAGCGTGGAGCAATGAGCGACGGCGCAACCATCGTCGGCATAGGGGTCGACCTGGTGGAGCACCGCCGCATGGCGGAGCTGATTGATCGCCGTCCGCGGGTTCTGGAGCGCATGTTCACCGTGGCCGAGCTCGAGTACGCCGACCGATTCCAGGGTGAAGGGAGGGTGGCCAGGCTTGCCGCGCGGTTTGCCGCCAAAGAGGCGGTGTCCAAGGCCCTCTCGATAAATCTGTTCTCCATGTCCCTGCGGGACATCTCGGTGGTTCCCTCCTCCGGGGGCGCGCCGGTGGTCCTTTTGCAAGGGCGCTGCCGGGAGCTGGCTAGGTTGAAAAGGGTGGAGCATGTGAGTCTTTCCATCTCCCACGAGCGGTCCAACTCGATCGCCTTCGCGGTGGCCTTCGGCCATCCCGGAGGAGAGCGCCCCGCCTACTGAACGCCGGCCCAGGGCGCTTGCAGCGCCCGCCCAGGAGCGCCAAAAGATGTTGCCTATCTACGATGTGCGCCAGATGAAGGAGATGGACGCGCGTTTGGCGGCGGCAAGCTCGATCGAGGCAACCATCGCGCGAGCGGGATACGGCATTGCCACCTTGGCGGCACGAATGCTGGGCGGCGCCTACGGCAAAAGGGTGTCGGTGCTCGCCGGTAAGGGGAACAACGGCAACGACGGCCGTGAGGCGGCCCGCTTCCTGGGCTCCTGGGGCGCCAAGGTCGAGGTGCAGGACTATCCCGAGATCGACCGGAAGCGCCTCGCGGAAGCGCAGCTTGTCGTCGATGCGGTCTTCGGTTTCGGCTTCCACGGCGACTTCCCCGGTATCGAAGCACCTGAAGGCGTCCCACTTCTCACGGT
>JAJYPE010000241.1 GCA_021795585.1 Actinomycetes bacterium
CTCATGAACTGGGAGAGCAGGGCCGACAATAGCCGGTGCTCGTCCTCAGGACGTTGAGTCCAAGCGGTAAGAAGGTAGGAGAGCCTGAAGTGCCGGATGGGCACCCTGCGCTTTGTCACCAGCCCCGCGTCGTCCCGTGACTCCACGACCCCGGCGGCGCGCCGATTCGACTCTTCGCGGATGTCATAGAGGTAGACGTTCACCGTGGGGGTGCTGCGCCGCGCAGACCACTCCTTGGTCGGGGGGTCAAAGGTGACCTCGGCGCCCGAGCCGTTGATGACTCCGCTTTCGATCACTCCGCGGACAAGAGTATCGACCAGATCTATCACGCTTTCCCCCAACCGGCCCTTGGCATACCCGACAATCCTACGCAGGCACGGGCGGGGCGGTGGGCGGAAGCGCCCCTTTGATCAGGAGGCGGACTCAATCGCCGAGGCGATGGCGTCTGCCAGGCTTCTCGCACGGCCCTCGTCGCGCGCCTCGACCATGACCCGGATCACCGGCTCGGTCCCAGATGGCCGAACAAGCACCCTGCCCTGCGCGCCCAAGGAATCCCGGGTTCGGCCGATGGCCTCGGCCACGGGAGCGGCCTCCATGACCGAGCGGGCATCGCCGGCACAGGGAACGTTCTTCAAGACCTGAGGGAACCGCTGCATGGCGGCTCCGGCCATCAAAGATGCGGGTAGGCCGGCACTGCGAATGGCGCCGGCAAGAACCAAGCCGGTGAGCATGCCGTCGCCCGTACCGGCGAGATCCGAGAGGATGATATGGCCACTTTGCTCGCCTCCCAGGGAGAGACCGTGGCTTCTCATGGCTTCGAAAACATTGCGGTCGCCAACGTCGGTCTGGATCAGCCCGATCCCGCGCTCCTCGAGAGACAGCCGCAGCCCGAGATTGCTCATCACCGTCACCGCGATCGCGCGATTGGCGAGAAGGCCGCGCCCCTCGAGAAACTCGGCCAGGATGGCCATGATGAAGTCGCCGTCCACCACGGCACCCTTTTCATCGACCGCCAGCACACGGTCGGCATCTCCGTCGAAGGCCAGACCGAGGTCCGCCCCCTCCTTGCGCACGGCCTCGATCACCGCGTCGAGGTGGGTGGAGCCGGCATTGAGATTTATGTTGGTGCCGTCGGGCGTGTCGTTGATGACCACCACGGTGGCCCCGTATCCGGAGTAGACGCGGCGCGCGAATGAGCTGGCCGCCCCGTTGCCGGTGTCGACCACGATTTTCATCCCATCCAGCCTGCCGACCAAACCGATCCGGGCCAGGTGGCCGAAATAGTCCTCACCAAGGCGCCTCGAGTCGGTGATCGTCCCCACCGTCTCGTCCGCATCACCGTCATCCACGGCGATGCCCGCCTCGATGGCGGCCTCGGCATCGGGGGAAAGCTTGGTCCCGGCGGGCCCGAGCACCTTTATCCCGTTGTCGAAGTAAGGGTTGTGGGAGGCCGAAATGACCGCTCCGGGAAGGCCCAGCCTCGAGCAAAGATAGGCAACCCCGGGCGAAGGTATCACGCCGACGTCAAGAACTGAGGCTCCCCGGGAGCAAAGGCCGGCGGCAAAGGCCGCCTGGAGCATCGAACCTGATGCCCGGGTGTCGCGGCCCACCACGAAGGTGGAGCCGCTCACGGTTCTCGCGACGGACTGGCCGAGGCGCAGGGCGAATTCGACGCTCAGTTCCGAGTTGGCGCGGCCCCGCACGCCATCGGTGCCGAATTCCAGCACGGGACTAGCGCTTGGAGTACTGCGGAGCCTTGCGCGCCTTCTTGAGGCCGTACTTCTTGGATTCCTTCTCGCGCGCATCGCGGGTGAGAAGGCCGGCCTTCTTCAGCACGCTGCGAAGTTCGGGATCGAGCTCCACGATGGCACGGGCAAGGCCGAGGCGCAGCGCGCCAGCCTGGCCGGACATGCCACCACCGTCGAGAGTGGCGTCCACGTCGTAGTTCGCCTGGACCGATGCAACCCGCATCGGCTCAACGGCATGCTGGCGCAGCGAGGGGGCACCGAAGTACTCCTCGAAGGGGCGCTTGTTGATCAGGATGAGGCCGCTGCCGGGACGCAGGCGCACCCTGGCGACCGCCTCCTTGCGACGACCGGTTGCTTGCACCAATGGCTTGGTCATGGAATCGACTCCCGCGATCTATCAGTTGGCGGCGCGTCGGGCGCCGGCGATCTCAAACTCGACTGGCTGCTGCGCCGTGTGCGGATGCACAGGGCCGGCATAGACCTTCAGTTTCTTGAACATGGCCCGGCCCAGACGGTTCTTGGGCAGCATCCCCCGAATGGCCTTCTCGACGACAAAGACGGGCTTGGTGTCCATCAGCTCGGTGTAGCTGGTGGACCGCAGAGCACCCGGGTAGCCGGAGTGGCGGTAGGCGAACTTGCGCTCGGCCTTGTTGGAGGTAAGAACGATCTTGTCGGCGTTCACAACGATGACGTGATCGCCGGTGTCAAGATGAGGGGCGAAAATGGCCTTGTGCTTGCCGCGGAGCAAGCGGGCCGCCTCGGTGGCTAGACGCCCGAGGACCATTCCCTCAGCGTCTATCACGTACCACTTTCTCTCGATGTCGGCCGGCTTGGTGGAGTAGGTTCGCATGGTCTCTCAAGTCTCAGGGAACGACAAATCCTTCGCCCAGGAGCCAAAAGCCCTCTAAGGCGCAAAGGGTCAGTATAGTGGCCAGGTTCGTCCCGACCGCCAGGTTAGGGCAGCGTGTAGCTCCAAAGCTCGCGGAAGCCGCCCACATCCAGTGTACCGAACTCCGCGTAGGGCTCTTTGTATCCCACTCCCACCAGGTAGAGCCCTTCCGGCGGGGCGAGGGTAACCCCAAAGGCCCGGTCCGCCGCGGCCAGTGCGTCCGCAAAGGAGGAAGCGGGCTTGGAACCCAGCGCCACCAGGCCGAGGTAACCCATGACGGAGCGCACCATCTGGTGGCAAAAAGCATTGGCCCTGATCTCCAAAGCCCAGAGCCCGGTGCCCACCGCGTAGAACGAGACCTCTTCCACCCGCCGGTTCAGCGAGCCGCCACCCGGGTCGCGCCGGCAAAAGGTTGAAAAATCCCGCTCGCCCAGCATGGCCGGCGCCGCTTCGGCCAGGGGCTCGGCGCTGAAGCCGGGCCCCAGGTGCCAGCAGAGGCGGCGCAGATGGGGCACATCGGCCTCGCGGCTGGAGATCAGGTACCGATAGCGCCTCCACACTGCCGAGAACCGCGCGTGGAAGCCCGCAGGAGCCGCCTGCACCGCCAGAACGGAGATGGACCGAGGGGTAAGGGAGTCGAGGGACTTGCGCACCTTAGAGAGGTCAAAGAAGCGCTCCGCCTCCAGGGAAAGCCCCACCACTTGGGCTAGGGCGTGCACCCCTCTGTCGGTGCGCCCTGCCACGACGGTGCGGAAGCCTGCGCCCAC
>JAJYPE010000242.1 GCA_021795585.1 Actinomycetes bacterium
CGCCTACGAGACCGGCGAGCTCTGGATCCATGGAGCCAATGTGGTGCCGGGCTACTGGAACAGGCCGGCGGCCACGGCTGCGGCGATCCAGGAAGGCTGGTTCCGCACCGGGGACCTCGCCTACTTGGACGACGAGGGCTTCGTCTACATCGTCGACCGGGCCAAAGACGTGCTCATCCGCGGGGGCGAGAACGTCTATTCGGCAGAAGTCGAGGCGGCCATCTACGGCAACCCCTGCGTGGCCGACGCCGCGGTGATCGGAATTCCCGACCTGGAAATGGGAGAGGAGGTAGCCGCGGTAGTGCGGCTGCACGCAGGTTGCGACGCATCGGAGGACACGATCCGAGCGGCCGTGGCGGCCAAGTTGGCCGCCTTCAAAGTGCCCAAATACATCTTCTTTCACCCGGAGCCACTTCCCCGCAATGCGGCCGGCAAGCTTCTCAAGCGCCAGCTTCGAGAGGAAATGGTCTCCCGCCTGGTTCAGGAGTGAGGTAGCCACCATTGAGCGCTTCCGGATAGGTTTAACCTTCGATGCCCCAGATTCCCGGCGCCACACCGATAAGCATCAGGTCCTCCTTTGCCGGCCGCAAGCGAGCCTACGACGGCCGCAAGCGCATGGGCCTGGTCGCTGCCGGAGCCTGGGTTTGGTCGCTGCTGCTCCTCGCCTTCGCGAGCATCGCGCCGGGGGCCGGCCTGGCGGCGATACTTGCCTCCGTGGCCCTCGGGTCCCTGGTCGTGATTGTCTCCACTCTCGCCTACCGCCGCGAGGTGGCCCGTTGGTCCGGCGAAGCCGAGAGCTGCAGTACCGAGCAGAGCTGTGGCAACGAATCCTGCTCGAGCGAAGGCGGGAGCTGCAGTGCCCGCCTGGAGCGGGAGATGGCTTCAAAGGTGCTGGAGATGGAGCAGGAGCGCCTGCGCATCACGCTTCGCACCAAATATGGCCCTGACTTGGTCTTTTTTGCGTTGTGGGCGATACTTGGCGCCGCCATTTCGGCGCGGGCGTCAACGGTTTCAATATCGTTGGCCGCGGCATTGGTGACCCTCTCCTCCATGGCCGTCCTGGCCGCCCGGCTTCGCCTCTCCACTCTCGTTTTCGGCCGCTGAAGACCGTATTCGGCCACGCTATAGGGCCTTTGGTCCCAGAAAAATTATGAGACGGTAAAGGTTTTCTTTGGCCACTTCCCTTTCTGAACTCATTCGCTAATCTCTGCTTCAGGGCCGATCAAAGGCGCACACGTAGCGCAATGCGGGCCGGGAATGCGGATCCGCGAGGGCGGGGCCGCGTGGATCAAGACAGAGGTTGGACCATGATGGCGTTGACAATGGCCGGTACGACGACAGCCCCCGAGGTGCGCCGCAAGCGGGGCCGCCCGCGAAGCGTCGACGCGCATCGCCGCATCCTCGACGCCACTCTCGCGATCTGCGCCATCGAGGGTTTCCGTGACCTTACAATCGAATCGGTGGCACGTACCGCCGGTGTCGGCAAGTCCACCATCTATCGCCATTGGCGCTCCAAGAAGGAGCTGGTACAAGAGGCGATCGCTCGCGAATCCCTGAACCTCGGCCGCAACATGGACTCCGGCGACCTGGAAAAGGACCTGCGCGCTTTCATTGCCAACTTGGTTGCGCTGCTGTCCTCGCCAGCCGGACACGCCATCGCCCAGCTGGTCGGCGAGGCACAGGCGAATCCGGCTGTGGCCACTCTCGTAGCCGCGACATGGGACGTGCATCGCCGCGGGGCGCTTGTCGCTCTTCTGGAGGCTCATCGGTCCGAGCAACAAATCCGCCCCACCATCGACCCGGAGCGAGTCTCCGAGGCCGTCTTTGGCTCGCTTTTCATGCGCAGGATAATCATGGGTGCGAGCCTCGGTGAGGCCGACGTCAACGCAGTCTCCGACCTGGTGCTGCACGGAATGCTGGTTCGATCGCCGGGCGGCGCTTAGACCCGGAAGCTATGCACCTTCGGCGTGATCAGGCGCCTCGCAGACGTGGCACTCCATCTCGAGCGTCGCGTGGCTGATCCCGAACTCGTTGGCCAGCCGCTCCTTCAGCAGCACTGATCGATCCTGAGCGTCGTGCAGGCTTATCCCCTCTCGCATCACCAAGTGGGCCGAGAGCGCCACCGAGGTCGAGCCGAGGTTCCAAACATGCAGGTGATGAACGTCCTGTACGCCCGGCGAGCCAAGCATCATGTGGCGGATATCCCCGGCGTCCACCTGGTTCGGCACTGCATCCATGAGGACGTTGGTGACATCGAGGAGCACCCTCACCGATCCGACAACAACCAACACCGAAACGGCAATGCTGGCCAGCGGGTCGGCGGCCACGAAGCCGTAACGCAGTATCAGGAGTCCGGCAACCAGAGCCAGCACCCAGCCGATCCCATCAGAGAAGAAGTGGATCAGGTTGGCCCTCACCAACGCCGAGCGCTTGTCCTGTCTGGCAAAGACGAATAGCGAAACCGCGTTCACCAATACACCGGCGATCCCGACCGCACTGATGTCAGCGCCTCCCGAGCTGAGTGGTCCCGCGAGATGGTGGCCGACCAGACGCATAACGGCCGCATAGACGATAGCGACCGAAACACCTATTAATAAGAGTGTCGTGACAAGCGCGCCAAGAACCTCCGCCTTTACCATCCCGAAGCTGTGCCGCGCCGAGACAGGGCGGGCGGACGCCCAGGCCGCCAGCGCTCCGACGCCGAGGGCCCCCAGATCCGACAGCAGATGAAAGGCGTTCGAGATCAGCGCCAGCGAATGCGAGAGCAGGCCCAGACCGAGGCTTGCCGCGAAGAGTGCCAGGTTGAGCATGAGGACCACATAGAACGGTCCCGAGCGCACTTTTCCGCCAGGGGCGGATGCCACGTGTTCATGCTGATGGAAATCCTGCATCCCTGACGAATTCACCTGTTGGCAGCTCCTTGTGCCAGTTTACCCCGGTGACCCTGGCGAGCGGGGATGCCGCGGGCTCGGCAGAAAGCGAGGTCGGCAACGAATTACGCGCCCCTAGTGCGATATGGTGTGCTTGAATGCGCCCACCGGCGAAAGGAGCCGAGATGTCCTTGCAGCTAGGGGACGTGGTCCCCGACTTCGAAGCTCCCACCACACAGGGGACGATCCGGTTCCACGAGTGGATAGGCGACGCTTGGACGATACTTTTTTCACATCCCAAGGACTTCACGCCGGTCTGCACCACCGAGTTGGGAGAGGTGGCCCGCTTGAAGTCCGATTTCGCCGCACGGAACGCGAAGGTTATCGGCCTCTCGGTGGATCCGGTGGAGAGCCACCTGGAATGGGAGAAGGATATCGAGGAGACCCAGGGTCAAGTGGTCAACTTCCCCATGATCGGTGATCCCGAGGCCAAGGTGGCCAACCTTTTCGGCATGATCCATCCCAACAG
>JAJYPE010000243.1 GCA_021795585.1 Actinomycetes bacterium
TTCTCGCCATCTACGCGTTCGGGGCGCTGGTAGCGAGAAGGCGAGGCCGAGGTAGATCCCCTCTCCCCTACTCAACGGCACGGACTCTCCAGGATCTCGGCTGGGCCGCGCTCTTCTCGACTGTGGCGGCCTTCGGTGCCGCCACACCCTTGGAGACGCTGTTGCTTCACGTGCCCCTCTACGACAAGCAGCGGCTCCCGGCGCGAAACATCTTCGCCTTGGACTTCTATCTGGAGGTACTGGCGGGGTTCGGTCTGCAACGGCTTTTCGCGCTTGCGCGCAGCAAGAGAGCGCCCACCGTAATCTCCGCGGCGCTGATCGGCGTCATACTGGCCGAGACGGCCGCCATGTTCTTCTCGAGCCCCATGGTGAGCGCGGGGAGGTCGGTGCCCACGTGGTCGCAGGGCTTCGACTTCGTCGCCGCCAGCTCCGCAACGGAGATCCTGATACTTGCCCTGTTCATAGGTGTAGTCAGATATCGCCGGCGCCTGCCGCACAAGGCCTTCGCACTCAGCTTGGCCGCCCTCATGATTCTCGACGTTGCCGCCTACAACTACCAGGGATTCTTTGCCACCAATATCACCCCTGCGCTCGCTGCGGGTAAGGCCGCGGGAGACCGGTTCCTGGCCGCGCAGGTGCGCGCGGTCGGGGGAAGATTGGCGGTCTACGACCCCCAGAACCGCTACTGGTCCAACATCACCCAGATCGGTGGCTCGAACACCTGGATCTACGACAACGTCGCATCGACGACCGGCTACTCCTCGCTCACGCTGGCGAGCTACGATAACGCGACCAATTCCCATATGCGCACCAACATGAACCCGGCCGCCTTTTATACGAACCTCGGCACGGCGCTCGAGCTGAACACCGCGATAATGGGGCCGGGCTACTTCTTCAACATCATCCCGGCCGGCTCATCGCCTGCGGGCATACCCGCTCCGATCACCGTCGGGCGAACCGCTCCTGGCCACGCCTCCCGCACGCAGCGGGTGGCGGATTTCGTGGGAAGGCCGGTAACGGCATCCAGGCTGTTGCTCGACTTCGCCGTAGCGGGCTCCAATGGTTTCCAGCAAGCGTCGGGACTCGGAATAGGGTCCATCATTCGCATCGGGGTCCGCCTCTCGCCCCAGGGACCGATTACCTGGGCCACGCCCGTTCCAGGGGCCGTCTCGACACGATCCGGTATCCCGTCGTATTCGTTCAACCTTCCAGCAGACGTAACTTTCAACCAGGTGGTTGCGGATCAGCGCATCCCGTCGGGCGTCTACGATCCGGCCGGCGCGATAGCCGCGGGGGTCTCGATCGACCAGGGAACCTCATACTGGACCCTCAACGGAAACCTCTCCTCCTCGCTCACTCCAACTCAGTGGAGCTACTCGGGCAGCTTCGCCGGCCTCGACTTCTTCCATCGCCGCAACATCGATCCCATGGTCCGCAAGTATCGCAATGCGGCCGTCCCCACGCCCATGCCTCTTGCCGGCAACCACTCCCCCAACGTGCTTTCGGCCTCGGCCCGAATCGACGGGCGCTTCGATTACAAGGTGCAGGCGGCTGCGGCAACGACCATGACCATCTCGGAAGCGTATGCGCCCGGCTGGACGGTGACCGAGACCGGCACCTTCGGCACACGTTCGCTTGCCGCCTCGAGCTGTGGGATCCTGATCTGCGCACCCATTCCCGCTGGGCAGGTGGCCGTCAGCTTCACCTATGAGACTCCCGGCTTCAAGACGGGCGCCGCTCTGAGCCTGTTCGGTCTGATCTGGCTGGTGGCCGTGTTGATCTATCTCCGCAGGACGGGCCCGGCGTCTTCCTGAAGGTCAGTTGGCCCGCTCGGGCTCGCCGTCCTCGGACGAGTCCTCCGCCAGCGCTAGCGCGGGACCGGCTCCTCTGGAAGCGAACAGGATCCGGTTCAGGAACGCGAACTTGGCGATCCAGAGAATCGCAAACGAGAGAATGTAGGCGCCATCCACCCAGAGGACGGTGAGGAGGTGCGAGCCGGACACCAGGCCCTTGTGGGAGTCCGCGAAATCAGTCGCCCAGGTGGAGAAAGCCAGAGATATGAGGGCCATAATGATGTAGGGCACGACCTCGCCGAAAAGACGGTTGGTGTCCCTCTTCTCCCATGCCCAGTAGCGGTTCATGACGTAGGAGGGGACCGCGCCGATCAATGTGGCGGTTATGGAAGAGTACTTGGCACCAAAGATGTGGGCCGCGAAGAACACGACGAACGAGACCTGGGAGACCAGGAACGATACGCCCGAAGTGACGGTGTAGCGGAACGCCTTCTTCCCCAGCTCGCTGTCGAGCCAGTCGAGCGCAGATCGAAGCGATTTTGGCACGCCGACCAGTCTAGTTCGGATCCAGCGCCGCCAATAGGGGCACTAGGATCCCCTAGGCGCAGCTCAAGAACGGGAAGTAGCGAAGATGGCAGAGATGCTGGTTGTCACCGGTGCGAGCGGATTCATCGGCTCGAAGATAGCGGCGCGCGCTGCTATCGAGGGGTATCGGGTTATCAACATCGACAAGCGGCCCTCCACCGATCCCGGGCTCGACACCCGCCAGTGCGACATAACCGATGCGGCTGCGCTTGCCGAGGCCTTTCCCGAACAGGCCACAGCCGTAGTCCACATGGCCGCGCGCACCTCGGTGCTCGAATCGAAGTCGGACCCGCAGGGAGTCTTCGAGACCAACCTGTCCGGCACCCAGAACCTCCTGGAGCTGTCCCGCCAGCGGGGTGTACGCTCCTTCGTGCTCGCCTCGACCAACGCCGTGGTGGGCGAGACCACGGATCCCCACATCACCGAGGCGAGCGCGTTGGCGCCCCTCACGCCCTACGGGGCGACCAAGGCGGCCGGCGAGATGCTGTTGAGTGCGTATGCGGGCAGCTACGGGATCGCCTGCTCCTCGGTAAGACTCACCAACGTCTACGGGACAGGGATGCAGAACAAGGACTCCATCGTCCCACGCATCATGCGAGCCGTGCTCGGAGGCAAGCCGCTCGAGATCTACGGAGACGGCCTGCAGTGGCGTGACTTCGTCTACGCCTCGGACGTCGTGGAGGCATTCTTCCTTGCACTCGGGCGCGGTCTTGTTGGGCCGGTGGTGGTCGGCGCCGGGCAGAGCCATTCCGTGCGAGACGTGATATCCGCCGCCGAGGAAGCCATCGGGCGGGAGGTTCCCGTGGTCTGGGGCCCAGCTCGCAGCGGGGAGATGCGCGGGGTCAGGGTTGATATCGCCAAGGCTCGCGCAATGGGATTCGAACCTCGGGTGGGCCTGGTGGATGGACTTGGCCTTGTCTGGGAGGATTTCAACCGGCCATAAAGCCGCCAAGCCCGGCAACTTGACCTTCGGGGCCGTTAGTTTCGTGGCATGGAGCTTCTAGTTGCACTTGATG
>JAJYPE010000244.1 GCA_021795585.1 Actinomycetes bacterium
CGGAACTATGGCGGCTTTGCCCACCAGATAGGACTTGGAGGCGACCAACGTCGAAAATGCGAGCGGAAAGAGCAGCAGCGAATGCAAGTTTGCCGCCATCAGCACACTTATGACGGCCCGGGCCAGCAGTGAGATGGCCATCATCTGCTTGCGGCTCGCCCGCCGGCGGTCGAAGATCGGTCCGAGCAGCGGCGCCACCACTCCGAAAGGCGCCATCGTCAAAACCAGGTAGAGGATCACCGTCCCCTTTGCCGCCTCCGGGCTGATCGAGAAGAAGAGCGAGCCGGCAAGCGCGACGGTGGTGAATGCGTCGCCGGCCGTCGAGAGGGCATGAACACGCCGCAGCGCCCCGAGCCGTGTATTCCGGTCGAAGTAGCGCTGCAGCCTGGCGGCAGTCCCGCCGGCAATCCGCTTCGCGCGCCCCTGGTCGACCATGTCTATGAGGCTAGGTACCGACGCCGTATTTCTGTCCGGCGCTTCGCCTTCTCCGCGCGGCGTTCCTGCCAACGACGGGCGCTTACCTTCTCGGCCATCGCGTCCTGTCTATACTCGAAAGACGGGCATCGACCGGGTGGTTGTGGTGTCCCGAAACGGTGCGGGCCGGGCCGGCATCGGTACATTCAAGGATTCCGCTACCGGGCGCTTGAGGGGTTGCGTCCGGCTAAACGAACGGGGTTAGCGCGTGAGGATTGTAGTTCTGGGCGGCGACGGCTTCTGTGGCTGGCCAACTTCCCTTCACCTCTCGGATCAGGGGCATGAAGTCCTTATCGTAGACAACCTGAGCCGCAGGATGATCGACGTCGAGCTCGGGGTGGAGTCTCTCACTCCCATCAGGCCCGTCGACGAGCGCCTCGAGGTCTGGAACGCGATCTCGGAGAACAAGATCGGTTTTGCGTCCATTGACGTAGCCCAGGAGTACGACCTCCTTCGTTCGACATTGAGCGAGTTCGCACCTGACGCCGTCGTGCACTTCGCCGAGCAGCGGGCCGCCCCGTATTCGATGAAGTCGCCCGCCACCAAGCGCTACACGGTCGACAACAACGTTCGAGGCACGCACAACCTGTTGGTCTCGCTGGTGGACATCGGGCTCAATGCGCACGTCATCCATCTCGGCACCATGGGTGTCTACGGGTACGGCTGGTCAGGGAGTGCCCCCATCCCGGAGGGATACCTGAAGGTCAAGCTGGACACGCCCGACGGCGAGATAGAGCGTGAGATCCTGCACCCGGCAAATCCCGGCTCGGTCTATCACATGACCAAGACCCTCGACCAGCTGATGCTGGCTTACTACGCAAAGAACGACGGGATCAGGGTCACCGACCTCCACCAGGGCATCGTCTGGGGGACCCAGACCGAGCAGACCCGCAGGGACGAGCGCCTCATCAACCGCTTCGACTATGACGGGGACTACGGCACCGTCCTGAACCGCTTCCTAATGCAGGCGACGATCGGCCATCCCCTCACGGTGCACGGGAGTGGGGGCCAGACGCGCGCCTTCATCCACATTCGAGACACCGTGCGCTGCATCGAGATCGCGGCAAACAACCCGCCTTCTCCCGGTGAGAGGCCGCAAATCTTCAACCAGGTGACCGAGACGCACCGGGTTCGGGATCTGGCCAAGCTGATCTCGGATCTCACCGGCGCGGAGGTTGCAAATATGCCCAACCCGCGCGTGGAGGCGGACGAGAACGAGCTCGTGGTGATGCACAACCAGTTCCTGGAGCTTGGGCTCGACCCGACCACCCTTTCGGTTGGGCTCCTCGAGGAGGTCAGGGATATCGCCGACAAGTACGCCCAGAGGGCGGACACCTCGAAGATCATCGCGCGGTCACTATGGCGGGCCGACAAGGCCAACTGATCCCCGCCGCAGAAACAGTCGGCGGAAGCGTGGCCTATCGGCTCAGCGCTTACGCGCGTTGCGGGAGCGCACCGTCCGCATGCGGGCGTCGAGCTCGTCGAAGAGGATGTCCATTGCCGGCAAGATGTGGGTTCTGGCCGCCAACTCGTAGATAGGGTTGCGCTCGAGTGCCATCTTCTCCATGTCCGCGGAGTAGGGGACATACGCCGAGAGGATCTCCACCCCCCCGGTCGTCCTCGGGCCGTTTACCGCGGCGCGATGCGCCAACCTGCGCATGTCGACCATGTTGTAGACGGCCACGGTGCGTTCGGCCAGCTTCAGTTCGCGCAAGTGCTCCAGAAGGTTTTCGAGCGAGTGCATCGCCAGAGGGCTCGGCTGAATCGGCACGCACAGCAGGTCGATGGCCGACAGTACCGCGTCCGAAAGAGAGTTGAGGCTGGGGGGCGCGTCGATGACCAGCAGGTCGAAGGAACCTTTGGCACTTTGGGCGGCCCGGTTTATCACCTTGTCGCTCGTGCCTTCGACGAAAATTTTCTCCGCCAGCAGGCGCAGGTGGTTTGACGCGGGCACCACCATCAGCCCCTCGAAGTTGGAGCGGACCGCCAAGTCTTCAAGATCGATCTTCTTGTCCAGCAGGCGCTTGGCACGCGGGGCGAGCTTGTCGTCCACACGCATGATGTAGGTGGCGCTCGCCTGGGGGTCGAGGTCCCAGAGCAGGGTGCGCCGTCCCGCCCGCGAGGCGTGGTAGGCGTAGTTGACCGCCAGGGAGGTCTTTCCCACCCCGCCCTTCTGGTTGAAGAACGCCACCGTCCTCATCGGCTACCGCCTTTCGTGTTCGCCGCCCGGGTTCGAGCCGTGACGCGCTTTTCGCCTTCTCCACCCTGGGCGGCGGGCGAGGTCCCGCAGCACCTCCAAGGATCGAAGGCGCGCCTCTTCGCGAACCTGCAGGGCCGTCGCTACAAGTTGGGCTGAGAGCTCCTCGCCAATTGCGGCGCGGTTGGACTCGAGCAGCCGGTTGACGAACCCCAGCATCACCTCGCCATCCTGGAACGCACCGAGCTCGGTCTGGAGGTTCTTGGAGTCCGCGATGTCGCGCAGCTCGGCGGGGGAGCGCTCTATGTCGAAGCTCTCCAGGATGTACCGCAGGCGCTTGAACTGCTTGCGCAATTCGTGAAGCTGCTCATGAGTGGGATCCGGGAGAGCGGCAAGCTCGCCGACCATGACCCGGCAATGCTCGCGCTGGCTTCGGCCGGCGAGGCGGAGGAAGGTGCGGCTCTCCTGGGACAGCGCTCGCCTCTTGGACGCCGCGGAGGCGAGAGCTCCGTGTGCTGTCGCCAACAGGTGGGCCGTCGTCCCTTGCCATAGACGTTCCAGATCCGGATAGCCACCGGCGATCGCGCTCTCCACGTGTCCATGGATCTGCCGCACAACCTCGTCGAGGACCTCCGCAAGGCCGGGGTCGGCCAAGCGGCGCTTCAGCTCCGCCGTGACGACGTCCGCGTCGCGCGCCTCGTTGGTCGCCTGGGCGGTTGATC
>JAJYPE010000245.1 GCA_021795585.1 Actinomycetes bacterium
CTGGAGCCGACGGGCCACGTCCGGCGCCGCCTTTATCCAGCTGGTAGCCAGGACCATGTAGCTCGGGCGCATGTCAAGGGCCGCGATGACGCTGCGGAAGGTCTGCATCTGCGTCAAATCCTGCGACACTCGCCGCCGCGAGACGAAGTTGCCAAGTCCCGGGATTTTGGTGACTATTCCGTCCTCCACGGCCTTGGTCAGGGCTTGGCGGATGGTCACCCGGCTCACGCCATACATCGCAGCGAGCTCGCGTTCGGCGGGGAGTTGGTTGTCGAGCGGGTACTCGCCCGCTCGAATGCGGGCGCAAAGATCCTCATAGACGAGTTCGTGGCGAAGGGCAATCCCGCTGAGTGCTCGCACCGGCTCGCCGGCCTGGCCACCCCCTCGTGAAAGTTCGCTCACTATGACTCCTTGCTATGTTCTCGGCGGGTGCTTGAAATAGCAACGCCTTGGGCATCGCTCCAGTTCCGCGAGAACGGCTCCTATCGGCTCTGTCTGCGAAGCGTAGCGGCGCTTGCGGCCGGTGGCCAACGGCGATTCGGTGGAGACCTGGAGAAGTCCTGGAGGTCGTCTCATCTGGTCCGGACTCTGCTGCCCTGCAGCCGGGTTGGTCCGCCGACTTAGCGTTGTGCGCCTTTCTCCCGCGAGGTGATGCCTTGGCGCGCGACGTTCCCGATTCGGTGCGCAAAGGTCTGAATAGGTTCGCTGATCAAGGGTTCTCCAACTATTTCCGGCGAGTGCTTGACACCATCGCAAGGTAACTATAGCATGGCGGTCTAGAGAGGTCTAGAGCGGTCTAGACCAATACCAGTAAGGGGGGTGAGGGTCCTGACTTCCGTCCTTGGATCGGGCCAAACCACTCGATTAATATGTTCCGCCCAGCCGGGTGCGCAGCGATGAAAACAATGAAGCTGCTTTCTCCAAACGGTCATCTGGGCTTTGCTCCCCTCCGTCCGGAGAGCTTTGAGCGGGGCCTGGATGAGGCTCCCGATATCATCGCCGCGGACTCCGGCAGTAGCGATATCGGCCCGGCCCCACTGGCTCTCGATTATTCCACAAGCCCGCTGGAATGGCAGCGAGCGGATCTCGAGCACATGCTTCTGGCCGCGCGGCGGCTCAAGGTCCCCATGATCATTGGCTCGTCGGGCGACTCGGGGTCCAACAGCCGGGTCGATCTTTACGTGCGCCTTATCAAGGAGATCGCCGACGAGCATGGCCTCGAGCCGTTTCGGATCGGCTATTTCTATTCGGAGATCCCGGTTGCCGAGCTGCGTGGCCGCTTGGAGGCCGGAGTGGTGATGGCCGGCCTCGACGGCCGCAGCCAGCTCACCTTGGATGACCTGGACCGGACGGACCGGGTGGTGGCGGTGGCAGGCGTCCACCCCTTCGTCAAATTGCTGGACGAGGGTGCCGACGTCATCATCGGAGGCCGATCCAGCGACTCCGCCATCTTCGCCGCCCCTGCCATACGGGCGGGCTTCGCCGAGGCGTCCTCCTACCACCTGGGCAAGCTCCTGGAATGCGCCTCATTCTGTGCCGAGCCCTACGGAGGCAAGGAGAGCGTGCTGGGCACCATCTCCGCCGAGGATATCCGGGTGGCGGCCATGCACCCGGAACAGCGCTGCACCGTGGCTTCCGTATCCAGCCACGCCATGTACGAGCGACCCAATCCCTTCTCCGAGTTCGTGCTGGGCGGGCACCTCGACATGAGCCGGTGCCTTTACGAGCAGGCCGACGTCCGGACCACACGGATCACCGGAGCGGTTTTCGACAAAGCAGAGCAGTTGACAGTCAAGCTGGAAGGTGCGGGCCGCGTCGGTGAGCGGTTCATCGGCTTTGCCGGTATACGTGATCCCTACACCATTGCCCACATCGACGAGGTGATCGACTGGTCGCGAAACGAGGTGACGCAAGCCTTCGGAGACGACGGATATTCCCTCTTCTACCACCGCTACGGCATCGACGGTGTCATGGGGCAGTGGGAGCCGACCCCCGTCGCCGGCCACGAGGTAGGTCTGGTCGTGGAGGCCGTCGCCCCCACCGCCGCCAAGGCCGAACAGGTGTGCATGACGGCCACGCGCCAGCTCTTCTACGCTCGTCTCCCGGAAGTCAAAGGCACAGCGGGAAGCACGGCCTTTCTTTTCGATGAGGTGATTCAGGCCAGGGCGGCCTGCGCCTGGACGATCGACCACATCATGCCGGTCGACGACCCGCTCGAGCTCTTCCCAACGCATATAACCCAGGCCGGGATCAGTCCCCAGGCGAGCGAAGTGAAAGCAGGTGTGAGGTGACCGCTTTAAAGGATCTCGCCAAGACCATCCGGTCCAAGAACGCAGGGGTGGACCTGGTCACCTTTGACATCATCTTCGAAGACTTTGCCACTTACAGGGCTGTTTGCGACTCCGGTGCAGTGACCCGGGAGTCGGTGGCCCGCCTGTATAGGGTGGATCCCTCCGTGATCGTGGAGTTCGTGACCTTTGATCCGGCTCCGGCCATAAAGTTCACGCTCCGACGCGACCGCCCGAGCGGAAGTCCGGGCGATCCGGACATCTTCGGATCCCAGCAGTACGCCCCCCTTCTCGACCTTGAGGTCCCGATCTGATCCCCGAGCCCCACTGGCGAACCCTCTCGCCAGCGCAAAAAGAACGTCCCTACTCAAGCACATCCACTCAAACAATCCCAGGAGGTTCCTGCGTCATGAAACTGTTCCGAAGGTCATCTGTAAGGTCGCGGTCCAAGCCGTTGGCAACAGCAGCGGTGATCGCATCCGTCTCGCTCGTGGCCGCCGCTTGCGGTAGCGGAAGTAGCTCCTCGTCGGCGACCACCGCCGCGCCCACTACCACCGCCGCGCCCACTACCACCGCCGCCCCAACTGCCGAATCGCTCGATCCGACCCTTGCTGCGCTGGTCCCGGCCTCCTACAAGGCAAAAGGCACGCTGATGGTGGCGTCGAACGCGTCATATCCTCCGGACGAGTTCTTCGCCAGCGACAACACGACCATCATCGGCTTCGACCCCGACCTGGCCAGCGCAGTGGGCCAGATACTCGGCCTGAAATTCAATTTCGTGAACACCGCATTTGCGGATATCATCCCCGCTCTGCAGGCCGGCCACTTCGATCTGGCCTGGTCGTCGGCGACGGCAACCCCAGCGCGCCAGCAGGTGGTCAACTTCGTCACCTACATGAACAGCGGCGTGGGGTTCCTGGTGCCGGCAAACAGCACCGTAAAGATCAACGGGCTTGCAGACCTGTGCGGACTGACAGTCGCGGTCGAGGCGGGGTCGCTTGAGGACACAACTGCCACCACCCAGAGCCAGCAGTGCACCGCTTCGGGCAAGAAGGCGATCCAGATCCAGCGCTACCAAACGGAGAACGAGAACCTGCTTGCG
>JAJYPE010000246.1 GCA_021795585.1 Actinomycetes bacterium
GCTCCTCAACCTCGCGGGGATAGACGTTGAAGCCTCCACTGATGATCAAGTCACTCGAACGGCCCTCGATCCGGAGGTAGCCGTCAGCGTCGAAGCTCCCCAGATCACCGGTTCGGAACCAGCCGTCTTCGAATCGCTCGGCAGTGGCGGCCGGATTACCCAGATAGCCGCCGAAGACGTTTTCGCCTCGGACCATAATCTCCCCGTTCGCATCCAAGGCAATCTCGACACCCGGCAAGGGCAGCCCCACGGTGCCGGCCTTGCGAGGTCCCTCGTAGGGGTTGGAAACGTTCATCGCGGTTTCGCTCATGCCGTATCGCTCCAAGGGGGCGGACCCTGCCACCGAGCAAATCTGATCGAAGAGATCCGGGGGCAGAGGGGCGGACCCGCTCACAAGGAGCCGCAACCCCGCGAAATCCGCAAAGGCGGGTTCCGTGACCAAGCGCCTATACATCGCGGGCACGCCGAAGAACATCGTCGCGCCTTCTCCGGCGGCTGTAGCCGCCAATGCTGCCGGATCAAACCTGGAGAAGAGCAAAATGCTGCTTCCCATCAGGAGCGACCCGATCAGCCCTACGCCCAAGCCATGCATGTGAAAAAGCGGCAAGCTCAGAAGAAGCCGGTCTTCGGGACACCACCTCCAGGCCACGGCCACCGATCTCGCCGAGGCGAGCAGGTTGCCGTGGCTGAGGAGCGCACCCTTTGGCGCACCCGTTGTCCCAGATGTGTAGGCGACCATTGCCGGCGAGGAGCCTCTCAAAGCCACCGTTCCGGCGGTGCGTTCCCGCCGGTGTGACAGCACCTCCGATATCGAGAGGACTTGGATCGGTACCTGCGGAAGCGGTAGATCAGAGCCCGGACCCTCGATCGGCAAAGCGGCGGGAGCCGCTGCGGAGATCGCCCGGGCGCGCCCGAGCAGATCGGCGTCGCATACGATTGCGGCCGGACGGGAGTCGATGACGACATGCGCCAGCTCGCGGTCGGAATATGCGGGATTGGCGGCGACGAGCACGGCGCCCGCCAAAAAGACTCCAACGACGCAGGCTGCCAAATCGGCGGTGTTCCCCCCGACCAGGACCACGCGGTCGCCGGGACGAACTCCAGATGCAGCCAGCGCCGATGCGCCGGCACGAGAGCGCTCGAGGAACTGGCGGCCACTCAGCCAGTTGCCTGGTAGCTCCCGCAGGAACGGCCGGTCGCCGAGCTCCGACAGGGAACTCTCAGCGACACTGCCGATGTCCTCGAGGGACGGCCAGCGGTCCGCGGCCACGAGATCCGCCCCGAGGTGGGCCTGCCACCCCGGGGCGTGCGTCAAAGAAGAGAAGTCCACGACCTCTCAGGCTAAAGCTCTCGATACGCCTCGTCGAGCACCATCCGCAGGATGCCTACGATCTCGTCGAACTGCTCCACGCCCGCGACCAAGGGCGGAGATAGCTGGATGACGGGATCTCCCCGGTCGTCGGCCCGGCAGATCAGCCCCTCTTCAAAGAGGCGGGGGGTGAGCAAGCCACGGAGCAAGCGCTCCGACTCGTCATCGCTGAAGGTCTCGCGGGTTGTCTTGTCCTTCACCAGTTCGATGCCGTAAAAGTAACCAGCCCCGCGCACCTCGCCGACGATCGGCAGATCCAGGAGTGAATCGAGCCGCGAGCGGAATGCCGCCTCATTTTGCTGGACGTGGCCAAGCAAATTCTCGCGCTCGAAGATGTCGAGGTTGGCCAGGGCGACCGCCGCCGATACCGGGTGCCCTGCGAAGGTGTACCCGTGCAGGAAGGTGTTGGTCTCCTTGAGGAACGGCTCCACCAGCCGATCGGAGGCGATCAGCGCGCCGATAGGCGAATAGCCCGAGGTCATGCCCTTGGCGACGGTGATCATGTCCGGCTGGTATCCGTAGCGCTGGGAGCCGAAATAGTGGCCAAGCCTTCCGAAGGCGCAAATCACCTCGTCAGAGACAAGCAGGACGTCGTACTTGTCGCAGATTTGGCGCACCCTCTGGAAATAGCCGTCGGGTGGCGTGAAACACCCGCCGGAATTTTGCACGGGCTCCAAAAAGACGGCGGCGACGGTATCGGCACCCTCGTAGTTGATCATTCTCTCGATGTCGTCGGCGCAGTGAAGAGTGCACGCATCCTGGTGAGAGCAGTCGGGGCAGCGATAGCGGTTGGTGTTGGCAACCTTGAAGGTGCCCGGAACGAGCGGCTCGAAGGGTTCCTTGATACCAGGCAGGCCGGTGATCGACAGTGCGCCCATCGTGGTGCCGTGGTAAGCGAGGCTGCGCGAGATGACCTTGGTCTTCGACGGCTTGCCCACCAGCTTGAAGTACTGCCTTGCCAGCTTGAAGGCGGACTCGACCGCCTCGCCTCCACCGGTGGTGAAAAAGATACGGTTCAAGTCGCCGGGCGTCAAGGACGCCAGCCTCTCCGCCAATTCCACGGCCGGAGCGTGCGCATAGCTCCAGAGAGGGAAATACGCCAGTTCGCTGGCCTGCTTGGCCGCCGCCTGCGCAAGCTCCGTGCGGCCATGCCCGGCCTGCACTACAAACAGCCCGGCCAGGCCGTCCAGGTAGCGCTTGCCCTTCGAGTCCCAGACATAGGGCCCCTCACCACGAACCATGATCGGCACGTCTGCGTCGGCATACGAGGACAGCCGCGTGAAGTGCATCCAAAGGTGCCTTCGCGCCAACTTGCCCAATCGGGCAGAATCGAAATTTTCCTGGTCTGTGTAATCAGTCATCTTGTACCCCATGAATATGTCTGCTTCTCAAGTCTCAGATAAACAAATGTCTCGACGTCGGTCACTCCGTCGACCTTGCGCAGCCCCTCGTTCAGAAGCTGTAACAGGTGCGAGTCGTTCTCGCACACCACCTCGGCCAGCAGGTCGTAGCGCCCTGCGCAGATCACGACGTAATCCACTTCTTCGAACCTGGTGATCGCCTCGGCCACTGTCCTCAGGTCACCGGTGGCCTTTATGCCCAGCATCGCCTGGCGTAGGAACCCCGTCGAGAGTGGATCGGTCACCGCCACTATCTGCATCACACCTTGGTCGATCAAGCGCTGGACCCGCTGACGGACGGCCGCCTCAGATAGGCCGACGTCCTTCGCCAGGGCGGCATAGGAACTACGCCCGTCCTTCTGCAGCAGCTCTATCAGCGCTTTGGACTTTTCGTCCAGGTTCACCACCTGCCGATCATCCCCTTGCCCAAAGTGGCGACGCAGCGCGATGCTGCCGCCTCCTCCGCGCAGCGGGCGTAGTGCCCTATCCTTTTCCATTTGGTCCACCGATTTCGTTGATCATGCGGATCGGCCCCCCAGTTCGCCACACCAACGACGCTTTGCGCCGTCGCCCATTGCCCCCCCGAGCAGTGCAATTTAGCTGAAATACTAG
>JAJYPE010000247.1 GCA_021795585.1 Actinomycetes bacterium
CCGGAATTACTGGCGGCCATGGGCAGAGCGGCGCGTAGGCGGGCGGTAGAGGAGTTCGACTACGAGTTGCTTGCGCGGCGCTACGGCAGCCATTTCGGCCTGTTTTGAGTTAGCCTGGGCCCACTTGCCGGAGGTTTCCGGCCCAACCGGCCCCGGCGCGGGCGCTTTTCGAGCCGCCTTGGGTTAAATTGCTAGTGGTTGGAACCGTGCAGCGGGTGGCCGCCCGCATGCCCGGCAGGAATCACCCGCGGGGCGGGTCGGATGTCGAGGTGTTGGTGATGGAAAAGACCGTTGAATCCGCCATCGTGGCGGCGAGCCCGGCCGAGTGCTTCGCCACGGTTACCGACTTCGCCCGCTATCCGGAGTGGGCAGGGGACGTCAAGAGCGTCGAAGTATTGGAGACCGACTCCAGCGGACGTGCCGCACGCGTGGCCTTCCGGGCCGCCGCATTTGGCCGAAGCGCCTCCTATACCCTGGTGTACAGCTATCCCACCAGTGACGGACTGACGCTTGCCTGGGTCCAGGAATCGGCGGACCTCACCTCCAAGCTGGACGGCTCCTACGAGTTCCGCCCACTCGACGACGGCCGCACGGAGGTGGTGTACACCCTCGAGGTCGAGCTGCTGGTGCCGATCCCCGGCTTCGTCAAGCGCCGAGCGGAGTCCAAGATCGTTCACAGCGCCCTGAAGGACCTGAAGGACCGGGTGGAAACCCACAGCGCGAACGGCGTCGGGCCGCGTTAGTGGTAGGTCTGCGGGCCGGCTTCGATCTCGGTGGCACCAAGCTCACGGGGGTGCTGCTGGATCCCGACGGCGAGGTGATAGCCCGCCACACGGTGCCGAGCCCGTCGCACGCCAACTGGGTGGGTTCGACGGTCCTGGACGTCCTGCGCCGCATGCTCGGCGAATGCGGCGGCGCCGAGAGCGACGTCGCCTTCCTGGGAATAGGCGTGCCGGCCCTGGTCTCCCATGACGAGCGCCTGCACGGAGCGACGCACGTTTCCGGGATGAGTGGCTCATCGTTGCTCGAAGAGCTTCGTTCGGCGGGACCCTGGTCTGCTCACATCGACAACGACGTCAACTGTTCAGCCATCGCCGCCATTCACGCCGGTGAGAGCTCCTTCCTGCTGGTTTCCCTTGGCACCGGGATCGGGGGAGCCATCGTCCGAGACGGGCGCGTGGAGCGTGGCGCACGCGGCTTCGCCGGTGAGATCGGCCACATGATCGTGGTGGCGGGCGGCGAAGAGTGCGGTTGTGGCAAGAGGGGCTGCTTGGAGGCGTATGCATCCGGACAGGCTTTGACGCGGCGCGTGGAGCGGGAATTTGCCAAAGGGCGGCTTCCGGAGCTGGTCGATCCGCAGCGGCCCGGTCAGGCGCCGGCGGCGAAGACTGTCGTGGAGTCCTGGCGGAAGCTGGCGGTGGCCGGGGAGATCGTTCAGGACTGGGCGTTCTTCCTTGCTCTCGGCATAGCCAACCTCATCGAGGTCGGAGACCATGCCAAGGTGCTCATCGGCGGGGGAGTGTCGGCCTCGTTCGATCACTTCACCGAGCTGTTGTTGGAGCAGTACCAGCAGGTCATGACGCCTGCGCGCCTGCGCCGTGACATTCCGATCGAGCTCGTGCCATATGGTCCCATGGCGGGAGCAATTGGCGCGGCTTTTCTTGATGCGCATCGTAAGGCGTGAGCTTATCGCCGTCTTTAGACTGGCAAGATGGAGTTTCGACGCATCACCGGGCTACCACCCTACGTCTTCGGCATCATCGACTCGATCAAGCTTGATCTCCGCAGACAGGGTGCCGACGTAATCGACCTGGGATTCGGCAACCCCGACATCCCATCGCCAGACCTGGCCGTGGAAAAGCTGTCCGAGGCGGTGCACAACGGCCGCAACCACCGTTACTCCTCCTCCAAGGGGATCCCCAACCTGCGCAAGGCGGTGGCAGCGCTCTACATGCGCCGCTACGGCGTGGAGCTGAACCCCGACACCGAAGTGGTCACCACCATCGGCGCAAAAGAGGGCCTGAGCCACCTCATGTGGGTACTCCTCGGCCCTGGCGACACCGCGCTGGTTCCCTCTCCCTCCTATCCCATTCACATCTGGGCCCCCCTCTTCGCCGGAGCCGATGTACGTCAAGTCGGCCTGGGTGGGCCCGGCTCGTCGCCTGAGACGTTCTTCGCCAACCTGACCGAGGCCTACGAATCGACCTGGCCCAAGCCGCGGGTCATCGTGGTTTCCTTCCCGCACAATCCGACCACCATGTGTGTGGACCTTCCTTGGATGGAGAGGCTGGTCGGCTTCGCCCGCGAGCATGACGTGGTGCTCGTGCACGACTTCGCCTACTCGGACACGGCCTTTGACGGCTATCGGCCCCCCAGCATCCTCCAGGTGCCCGGAGCCAAGGACGTGGCGGTCGAGTTCTACACCATGACCAAGTCCTACTCAATGGCCGGTTGGAGGATCGCCTTCATGGTCGGCAACCCCGAGGTGGTCGCGGCTCTGACCAAACTGAAGAGCTACCTCGACTACGGCACTTTCCAGCCGATCCAGATCGCTGCCACGGTCACGCTCAACGAGGCCGAAGAGTATCCACGAATCGTAAACGACCAGTACCATCGCAGGAGGGACGCGCTTTGCGATGGCCTGGCGCGCATCGGCTGGGAGATCGAAAAACCCAAGGGAACCATGTTCGTTTGGGCGCCGATACCGGAACCTTATCAGGAGATGGGCTCCCTCGAATTCTCCAAGATGCTGGCCACGGAGGCTTACGTCGCCACCAGTCCCGGGGTCGGCTTCGGTCCCGGTGGCGAGGGTTATGTGCGTTTCGCCCTCATAGAGAACGAGCAGCGCATAGCCCAAGGGGTTCGCAATCTTCGCCGAGTGCTGACCAAGCTCTAGGCCATGGGGTTGCGAGCGGGATCGGATTGGGCCGGCGCGCAGAGGCAATGCAGGGAATAGTTTCGCCATTCGGGCCCGCGCCAATCGTGGATAACGGCGTATCTCTGCCTGGGTGCCTCCTGCATCCGGCGTGGACGGGCCGCGTGGGTGCCCGTAACCGGCTGCCAGGCTCAATTGGCGCCGAGAGGCGTGCAGGGAACGCCCAGCAGGGGGAGCGCCTATGAAGAAGAACCGTTCGGTGCCACCCCCAACAGTGGTTCCTGTCCTTGTCTACCCGGATGTTCGAGCCGCGGTAGCCTTCTTGACCGGCGCGTTCGGCTTTGTGGAGCGGACGCGGATCGGGGAGAGCCACCGTGCCCAGATGGCGGTCGGAGTGGATGGCGCGGTAATCGTGGCCGATGTCGGGGCCGACCGACGTCCGCCCCAGCCCGGAGGGTCGACGCAATTGGTACGGGTTCGGGTCGATGACTGACTATTCCGC
>JAJYPE010000248.1 GCA_021795585.1 Actinomycetes bacterium
CCGATCCAGGTCGGGGAAAGCAGGCTCGAACGCCTCCGGCCCCAAGCCGTCGCCTGGAGCGATCAGCGAGCCGCGCAGCCAGTCGAGACATTCTCCCGCGGTCTCGTGGTTATCCGCGATTAGATACTCGCCGGCCACCACCCCAGGCACCGTGGCGATCGAATGCAGCACGTCGGTCTTCTTCTTGGCCGTCGGTGCGGAGATCCAGGATGTCGTGGAGAGGCAAAGATGAACCTCCCCAAGACGGGTCGCCCCGGATCCGATCGCCGCGGTGTGCAGGTCGGGAAGCCCCGTCACCACCTTGGCTTCATCAGAGATGCCCATTGCCCGCGCCACGTGTGGCAGAATCGTGCCAACGGCGGATCCCACCGGCACGAGAGGCGGCAACTTGGCTGCGGGTACGCCCGCCAGGCCGATCAACTCGGCGTCGTAATCGAGCGTGCCGGGATTCCGGTTGTCGGTCAGCCAGGCCGCCGTCATCGATGCGGCTGTGGCCGTCACCTTGCCAGTGAGGCGCATGGTCAAAAAGTCGACTGGCTCCAGATACCACCGGGCCCGGTCCGCCACCTCGGGAAGGCCCGCCTCCAGGAAGAGGATGTGCCCAATGGGGTCGGCCCCGTAGCGCGAAGGGGCGCCTCCGCTTTTACGGATAAAGCGCAGCGCCCGGGCGGCGTTGTAGCCCGCCACCCTTCCCCCGATCCGCGCGGCTGAGAGACTGCCTCCGCGGGTGTCCATCCAGAGAAGGCAATCGCCGACCACCTGTCCTTCGGCATCGACAGGAACGGTGGAAGCCCATTGGCCGGTGCATGCGACGGCACGCACCTCCGGCCCCAGGCCGGTTTCCTGCGTGAGGGAAGCCGCCAGCGAAACGATCATGCTCCACCAGGCGTCCGCGTCCTGGGTGACGGCTCCGCCGGCTCCGTAGGTGGTAGCGACCTCCGCCGTTGCGGCCTTCAGCAGGCGGCCAGCAGCGTCGTAGATCCCGACCTTCAATCCGCCCGTGCCAAGGTCGACCGCCAGAGCCGCACCCCCGCCGGAATTCATCAGGCTTCACCTCCGGGGCCGGCCTCGTAGTAGGCATCCAGGGCGCCAGAGAGTAGGCCGTCCACCGCCTGGTTGCCCTCGGCCGTCCCGGCCAGTCCGTAGAGAGCTCCGCTCGCGGCCGGGCCACGCCCGGGAACGCGGGCGAAGTCGACGGCCCCGGCCAGGTCATCCAGGAACGACTCCATCACTCCCGGGTAGGTATTGGGCCTGGTCACACAGAAATGCAGCCCCGGCGGGAGCTGCAACCCGTTAAGCCTCCAGCCTTGGCCGGCCAGATAGTCGTTGGCCAGGAAGATGTCGAACTCGTCTGAGCCGAACGCCGCCAAGAAGGTGGGCTCACCATAAAGCTGGATCCCGTCCTGGGCCCGAATCCCCTCGATCAGTTTGTCGGCCGTCGTGAAGATCGCATCAGCGATACGGGTGTAGCCCTCGACTCCCAGGGACACCATCGCCGCCCACGTGGCCGCAATGAGTCCTCCTGAGCGGGAACCGGCCATCCCGGGGGAGAGGTAGAGGCCGCCGGGCCAGTCCGGATAGGTGAAATACTGGCGACGGCGCAGCTCGCGATTGGCGTACATCAGCACCGAGGTTCCCTTGAGGGCATAGCCATACTTATGGGTGTCGGCGGAGATGGAGGTTACGCCGGGAACACTGAAATCGAAGGCGGGAATGTCCCGTCCCAGCATTCGCCCGAAAGGCAGGAGGAATCCGCCCAGGCATCCGTCCACGTGAAGGCCAATCCCATGGCGCAGGGCGAGCTGGCCAAGCTCGGCGATGGGATCCACCAGGCCGTACGGATAGCTCCCCGCCGATCCGAAGAGCGCGATGGTGTTGGGGGTGATGTGGCTCTCCACCCAGTCCAGGTCAACGAGAAAGTCGGGTCCCAGTGGAGCGCGCAGCACCTTTACCCCGAAGTAATGCCCGCCCTTGTCGATGGCCACGTGCGCGGAGTTGGGTATGATCACCTCCGGTTCGGTCACGCCTTTCTCCTCGCGTGCCCATTCGCGATAGGCGAAGAGCGCCGACATGAGGGACTCGCTGCCACCTGAGGTGAGCACGCCGCAAGCTTCGCCACCTCGGCTCGCTCCACCCATAAGGCCAAGCGTCATCGAGACGATCTCCCCTTCGAGCTTGGTGGCGCTTGGATACATGTCCCGCTGCAGCACATTTGCGTGAGCAAAGCGCTCGAATACACGCGAAAGGAACCGGTAATGCTCGTGGTCGCCCGAGTAGATCGACCCCGAACACTTGCCCTCGTCGCCGATCTTGTCCTCGGAGTGGGCCATCTCGGTGATCACCGAGATGACTTCCTCGCGAGCCACGCCATTAGCGGGAATGGACCGGTGGATCTCGTATCGCTCCCGGTAGGGATAGAAGTAGTCCTCCAGCGACCCCGCGCTGTTGCTCTCGGATTCGGCCATCCGTGCTTGCCTCCTTTTGAGTGGCCCTCCGCCACGAACCCCAACTCCCCAAGCTGCCGGCACCATAGGGCCGGCTGCCGTTCACTCCTCGGCGTAGCTCTCGATCGGCGCCACCCCGGCTGATCCCGACGCCAGCCGGCGGCGGAGCGCGAGGAAATACCAGAGCGAGGCGAGGACGAGGCTGACAACCACGATCCCGTCAGAGAGACGGAATGCGGAGGGAAGGGAGAGGGAGAGGATCGCGGCGGCCGACCAGGCCAGGACCAGCACGATAACAGGCTTGGCGAAATGGCCGAGCGAAAACGCGCCGGGGATCGCGTCCAAGGCGCCGCGCTTGAACGCATACGCCACCGTTATCAGGAAATAAATGATGAAAGGGATGATGGCGGTGGCGCCCACAAGGGTATCGAAGCTGTTCGACTGCAGGTAGCCGAAGACGGTGAAGAGGAGGTCTACAACGCCGAAAACCACCAGCGCAGCCACGGGCGTCCTGGTGCCGGCATGGATGCGCGAGAAGAAGCGCGAAAATGGAAGCATGTTGTCCCGAGCGAGGGCGAAGACCAGGCGCGCCTGCGCCGCCGCCCCCACCACGCTGATCGAGAACATCGAGAAGACCACGAAGGCGACAAAGACCTTCACCAGCCAACCGGGGAGCCAGTACTGGGCTATGACCAGGAGAGGCAGGTTGGTTGACTCGACGGAGCGGATCGACGGGATCGCCACCGTGAAGCCGAGCAGCGCGACGAAGCCCAGCGCGACCGAGCCGCCCACGGCGAAGAGCACGGCCTTGGGCACGTTGCGCCTGGCGTCCAGCGCCTCCTCCGCCAGGTCGGCCGCAAGTTCGAAGCCCACCAGCGTGTACATGCCAAGGATGCCTGC
>JAJYPE010000249.1 GCA_021795585.1 Actinomycetes bacterium
CCGCTTTTCGCGGTGCTGTTCACCTGTTCCCGGCGATGAGATCATCGGTTTTGTAACCCGGGGGCGCGGGGTCTCGGTACACAGAGTCGGGTGTGCAAATGCGGCCGCGCTGGCCGCCAGCTCGGAGGAGCGGCTGATCGAGGTGGAGTGGGACCGTGACACCTCCAACTCAGTATTCGTCGCCCAGATTGAAATTCGCGCCCTGGACCGTTCCAGGCTCTTGGCCGACGTGGCGAGGGTACTTTCTGAGCATCATCTCAACATCCTGGCATCATCCTCCCAGGCCGGCGTAGACCGAATCTCCAGGATGCGCTTCGAATTCGAGCTGGCCGACCCGAGCCATCTCGAGTCGGTGCTTTCGGCGCTTCGCCGCCTGGAAGGCGTCTACGACGCCTATCGGGTGGTGGAGGGCGGCGGCGAAGCCGGACCCATTCCAGGCGTCTTCCCGGGCACGGTGGCTAAGCCGCGTTAGCGGGACCACTCGGTTACCTACTGGAGCGGGAGCTGTCCTGGTCTTGGATCGCCGGGTTGCGCCTGAGCATCTCATCCTTCAGTCGCTCCGCGGTTGCCTGTGCCTCAGCGTTTCCCGCCACTAGTGCATGGCGCGCAGCCTTGGCCAGTTTCCTGGTGCCGGCCACCGCCTCCAAACCGACCTGAAGCGGGGTGGACGAAGCGACCTTGCGATCGAACTTCTGCTTTGCCCATACACCGGCGGACGCGCCGAGCGCGGCTCCGATGCCGAACCACATGGTGCGCTTGGCCAAGGTCAGCCTCCCCCTTTCCGCGAGGAGCGGAATACCGATACCGCCCGGCGCGAGCCGGCGCCCAGCGCCTTGGCGCGAACCAGGGGCGATGTCATGGCGGCCAGGGCGAAGCGCGAAGTCCTCCCCATCATGGCGGTGGCGGCCTCCGTCGAATCTATGAGTCGCTCCAGCTTGTCGAGCTCGGTTCCGGCGTCAGCGAGCGTGGCGCGCGCGTCGCCGACCAAGGGGATTGCCTTGTCGCGCAGCTCCGCTACCGCCAGCTCCAGGTATCTGATGAGCCGCCTGGCGCGGCGCGTGGCGGCGTATGCCGCCACGGCGGCCACGGCCGAGAAGACCGCTGCTGCCAGGGAGAGGGCTGCTATGAGGGTCATTTCTTCACCGCCTCGATCTTATCCAGGCATGCCGTCCTCCATCGGCCAAAGCGGCCGGGTTGGGAGCGGGATTCATTCGCGGTGGAGCTTCCCGCGCCGTGCCAGTTCGTCCGCGATCCTTCCGCCCTTGCCAGCCAGGTGGAGCGGTATCGCCCTGGAGTGGTCGATGTTCGCGGCCGCGTTTCCGAGCATGTCATAGGACTCCCGCGACTTTGGTGCCCTGGCCATGTAAACCACGAGGTGCGCGAGGATGATTCTGGCCTCCGGCATGCCTACCGCCTCGACCGCCTGGAGGCCGGATGCTGCGAGCATCAGCGCTTTGGGGTCCGCCAGCCCTACGTCCTCGGAGGCGAAGATGACCACGCGCCTGGCCACGAAGCGGGGGTCCTCGCCCAGGTCGAGAGTCCGGGCCAGGTACTCTACGGCCCCTTGGTCGTCCCCGGCGCGCATGGACTTGATCAGGGCGCTGGCCAGCTCGTAGTGGGTGTCGGAATCGATCGCCAGCTTGAATCCGGCCAGCTCCGCTACTAGCTCGTCTATCCGGGCGACCTGCTCGCCCTCGTCCTCCTCGGCAACCACCTCGGCGATGGAGATGGCCGTGCGCAGATCCCCGTCCACAGCTTCGGCGATTCGGGTGGCAGCTTCCTCCAGCAGGGGATGCGCCAGATGGCGCTCCGAACGCGCCAGCACCTCTCGAATCTCGGGGACTGTGAGTGGCTTGAGGGCGACGGTGAACATTCGGGAAAGTATGGCCCTGGAGAGGGTGAAGGAGGGGTTTTCGGTGGTGGCGGCGATGATCTCGATCGCTCCCGCCTCCAATGGGGCCAGGAGCGCGTCCTGTTGCACCTTGGAGAGGCGGTGTATCTCGTCCACGAAGCAGACCACTCTTCCGGCGAAAAGGGAGCGTCGTGCCTCCGCCGTTGCCTCCACGGCCTTGCGGATTTCCGCCACCCCGAAGTTTGAGCCGGTGTACTCCATGACCTTGGCTCCGCTCTCTGCGGCAAGCAGGCGGGCAATGGTCGTTTTGGAGCTGCCCGGCGGACCGTAGAGGATCAGCGCGAACAGCCGCGCGCCTCCTCGGTAGCTCTCCAGGATCCCTCCGTGGGCCAGCAGCGGCCGGTGGCCGATCAGCTCCTCGAAGCTGGAAGGGCGCAGCAGCTCTGCAAGCGGCTTTTCACGGTGGGAATCGCCTGGCACGGTGGCTCCGGTTTCAGCCCTGCAGACGTGGCCTGAGGGCCAGGCCGACGAGGTCCAGGATCTCCTTCGCCACCGGCTTGGGCGCGTTGGTGAGTGGGTCAACGCCGCTCTGGGTCTTGGGGAAGGCGATGACCTCGCGGATGTTCTCCTCACCTGCCATCATGGCGGCGAGCCGGTCGATACCGAAGGCGAAGCCGCCGTGCGGTGGGGCGCCGTAGCGGAAGGCGTCCAGCAGGAAGCCGAAGCGCGAGGCCGCCTCCTCCGGATCGATTCCGATCACCTGGAAGATCTTGGCCTGGATATCACGCCGGTGGATGCGGATGCTTCCGCTTCCCAGCTCCCAGCCGTTGAGGACAAGGTCGTAGGATTGGGAGCGCACTTTCAGGGGGTCCGTATCCAATAGGCCGAAGTCCTCCTCGTTCGGCATGGTGAAGGGGTGGTGCGCAGAGACCGGGTTGCCTTCCTCGTCGAGGCCCTCGAAGAGCGGGAAGTCCACAACCCAGGAAAAGTGCAGCTCCGAGTGGTCCAAGCCTGGCCTGCCCAGGTCGAGGCGGATCTGCCCGAGCACCTTGACGGCGCCTTCCCAGGTGTCGGCGACGGCGAGTGCCAGGTCACCGGTCTTCAAACCGAGCGCCTCTATGAATGCGGAGCTACGCTCCTCGTCCAGGAACTTGGCCAGGGGGGATTCAAGGGTGGGGCCGGTCTCGCCATCAACCACCCTGAACCAGGCCAGGCCCTTGGCGCCTAGCCCTTTTGCTCTCTCCACCAGCGCATCCAGGCGCGAGCGGCTGAGCGTCTCTGTCACGGGAGCCTTGATGCCCTTTACGCACGGGGCGGCGAACGCGCGGATGTCCCCTTGCCCGAGCAGCTGGGTCAGGTCGACCAGTGGGGATCCAAAGCGAAGATCCGGCTTGTCCACGCCATAGCGATCCATCGCCTCGAACCAGGTCATTTGCCCGATTCCGTCCAGCTCGGCCCCGCGAGTCGCCCTCACCACTTGGACAAT
>JAJYPE010000250.1 GCA_021795585.1 Actinomycetes bacterium
AAGCGGAGGAGATCTTCCTCGTCGTCGACGGCCGGGGCAAGGTGGAGTTTGATGACGGCGAGGTGCTTGACCTCGAGGCGGGCGCAGTCGTGCGTCTCCGTGCCGGTGATCGAACGACCTGGACCGTGTACGAGCCCCTTAGGAAGCTGTATATTTCGCGTTCCGCTTGAGCCGTTCGTCGGTCCGCTCCGGCGCGTTCCTTTCGAAGACCGTGAGCCGTCGGGTGGAACCTAAGCAGAGGTTTGGGTTCGCCGGCTCGCCTTTTCGCCGGCTCGCCACCTGGTACGCTTCGTGCTAGCACAGGTCCTGCTGGTGGCCTGGCTTGGAACCGGTTGGAATTTCGGGTGCGAAAGGCACGCCTTGCGCGGCATCTCGCCCGTTCTCTGGGAGCCCAGGGAGAAGCTCATATGGGAAGGCCCAAGGTCGCGATTCTCTCCCGCCCGGGTATTGCCCGGGCCGCAATCGAAATACTTGATGACGACGGTGTCGACGAGTTCACCCTGGGTCGGGTTGCGGGCGCATTGGGCGTAAAAACCTCCTCTCTCTACAACCACATCCAATCCAAGGAAGATCTCGTGGACATGATCCGAGAGATCGTCACCGCTCCCATCGAGACACCTGATTTCTCCACCACGGCTTGGAACGAAGCAATGCGCCAGTGGGCCCACTCGTATCGCGCGGCGTTTGCACAACACCCCAATACCATCGGCCTGTTGGCGACGCGTCCAATCCGGACACCCGCCTTTCTTCGTTCCTACGAGACGATCATTGACGGCCTGACCCAAGCCGGGTGGGATGTCCACGACTGCTTGCCGATGATCACCGCTATTGAAAGCTTCGTACTCGGATCGGCATTGGATATGGTGGCGCCGGACGTGATGATCGATCTGGGGGATTTGCACGACGAGGTCCCGTTGCTGAGCGAGGCCACTCGCCCAGTCGATCGTTCGCGGGCTGACGTCGCATTCGAGATGGGCCTTGACGCAATGATCTCCGGCTTTTCCGTTGACCGGGGCTGTCCCCGTAAATAAACAGCCACGATAGGGCTGATCCTCGTACACAACTCGCCTGCGGGTCCGCTGGTCACCAAGGTGCCTCCGGAAAGACCGGGCCTGCGCTCGACCCTGCCCCTAGGGGCCATCAGCGCGGCACCGAAGCTTGGCCCGGGAGATATAGTTGAATATTCAACGATAATGTGGCACCGTCCGAGATGCGTGAAAGTGCCTGCCTCCATCAGACATCCCGCCGACACCGGGAAGGATGCCCCTGCGGGTGTCGAGTTCGCCGGCGGATTTGGAGGGCGGTACGCCTTCGGGGCGGTTCTGCAGGCGTCGAGATTGTAAAGCGGTCGAGTGAGGACGGACAAAGATGGCGACGGATTCGGCAGAGAGGTCAACCACGGCGGCGGCCGACGCACTGATTTCGGAGACCCATCCATTCAAACGCCATTTGTTGGAGGTGGCTGCCAGCGAGGCTGCCGAACCACATCGGATATGGCAGCCGGGCGATGGGCCACTTCCAGCGCTCTATTTAAGCCACGGCGCTCCTCCGACCTTTGAAGACGCGGTCTGGATGCGTGAGCTATACCGATGGGCAAGGTCGTTTCCCAAGCCCCGGTCGATCTTGATCGTGTCCGCCCATTGGGAGGCGGCTCCTCTGATGGTTTCCAGTGGCGAGCCGACGGAGCTGGTATACGATTTCAGCGGATTCGCGCCCATGTATTACCGGATGCGTTACGACACTCCGCCGGGCACCGACCTCGTCCGCCGGGTTACCGGTGGTCTGGGCGGTAAGGAAAATTTGTACGAGCACCGCAGTCGCGGCCTCGATCATGGGGCATGGGTCCCGCTTAAAATCATGTATCCCGGTGCCGATGTGCCCGTGGTGCAGCTCAGCATGCCGACTCAGGATCCCGGGCGCTTGATCACTCTTGGACGGCGTCTGCGGGCGCTTCGCGACGAGGGCACCCTCGTAATCGGCTCTGGATTCATGACTCATGGCTTGCCGTTCATCACCCGCGAGATGCTCTTGGGGGTCGTGCCCGACTGGTCATCCGACTTTGACGCCTGGGCGGCGTCGGCGCTCGAACGCGGCGACGTAGACGAACTGAGCCGTTTCCGCACAAGTGCTCCGGGAGTTCGCTTTGCACATCCCACAGCCGAACACTTCACGCCTCTCTTCGTAACGCTTGGCGCGTCCGCTGACCCCGGCGCGCCCGTCGAGACTGCCATCGAGGGCTACATGATCGGACTTTCGAAGCGCTCTTTCCAGGTTCACTGACAGAAAGTTCATCCCGACCTCCCGCATCTCGCTCTGGAATGACCGGAACGCACCGACTGCACCAGATCTAAAGTTCGGTTCCAGTTAGCGGGTTCCACTTTCCCAGCGTCGTATCGTGCCTCCGTCGGGTCGTGTCGCCGTGCTGTCCACGCCTTGACATTGGGGAGTGCACGATGAAGTTGTTGTTGGCGCGGCCGAGCGCAATGGTTGGCGTCGCGTCGTTCATGGTGCTTTCGCTCCTGTTCACCGTGGGTGACACCCCGATGGTGGCCGCGAGGGCAGCAGCGACGCCCCGGTCTCTCCCAAGATGATGCATTCAGTCGCCGAGGTGCCGGTCGTGCAATTGAGCCTTCCCGCGGATGACCCCGGCCGCGTAATAGCCGTGGACCGCCGCATGCGCGTCCTCCGAGAGGCGGGGACTCCGATTATCTGCTCCCGCCTCATGACAGACGGTTTGCAGTTCATCACGCGTTAGATGCTTGCGGGTACGTTGCGCACTGATCCTCGGCGTTCGATGCCTGCGCGGCTTCGGCGTTGCGGAGCGATGATCTGGACGCGCTGAGCCGTATTCCGACCCGTGCGCCACCTGTCCGTTTTGCTCGTCCGACCGTCGAGCTTGCTCTCATATTCGTGTCACGAAGGGGTATCGCCTGATCTCGGTTTGCCCGTGGAGATTGCGATTGACGGCTACGTGCTCGGACTGTGGAAGCATTCTTTTCAGACCAGCTAGACGCCCTCTTTTGGCTAGCTGCTTCCCTTCGGGGAGCTCCGTGCGATTCAAAATTACGAAGCCGTAATTACGAAACAATCGCTAACGGTAAGTTCGCTTTTTGTGCGCGCGAGCATAGCACAAGATGTAACTTCGCGGTAGATGGCGAGAAATCCGCGCCATCAGTCCCACCCTGATTCGGAGGGGATCGAATGAGAAAGCCCTTTTCAAGGCGAGTCGGTGTCATCGTGGGCGCTGTTTCGCTAATGTCCATGTCGATACTGTTCGTGGCGGGCGGCGCATCCGCCGTGGCGGCCAGCCCGGCTGCTGCG
>JAJYPE010000251.1 GCA_021795585.1 Actinomycetes bacterium
GGAGGTTGGGCTTCATACCCTCGAAGAGGGGGGAGAGCAGCTTGCCACCCTTGGCCACGATGGCGGAGACGAAGGGCTCCACCTCGGTGACCGCCTGGACTTGTCCGGCTGCCAGCGCTGCGGGCATGCTCGGGAACGGCATGGCCACCACGTGCACCGAGGTCGGGCTGACGCCGTTTGCCTGGAGCACCGCATCCAGCGCGAGTTCGTTCTCACCCTGCAATGCGTTGGAGGCGATCGTCTTGCCCGCCAGGTCCTTGATGGAGGTGATGCCGCTGTTTCCGCTGACCAGGATGCCGCTCCAGGCGGCGGCCGCTGTTGCCGCGGCCTGGTCGCCTTGAGCAACGAACTTCACCGGCAGGTTGTGAGCGGCGGCCAGGATCAGGTTCGCGGTCGCCCCGAAGCCGAACTGGAGCGAGCCCCCCACCACGGCGCTGGCGACCGCGGCACCGCCCTGAAGGGCGTGCGGCACGACCGTCAGCTTCTGCTTGGCGAAGAAGCCCTGCTTGATGCCGAGATAGAGAGGTGCCACGTCGGCGATGGGCAGCACGCCCACGTTGATCGTGGCGGGCGTCACCGCCGTAGTGGCGGTGGTTGCGCTGGTTGTGGCCGAAGAGCTCGACGAGGAGCTGCTGCCGCAGGCGGCGGCCACCGTCCCCAAAGATGCAAGCGCCAAGGCGGCCGCCCAACGCTTGGTTCCCCTCTTCCATAGATTCATCTCGTAATCCCCCTGAGTTGATTTCTTTGGGCCTGTGGCCCGTTTCCTGATTGCTTGTCTTTTCCGCAGCTAGTCGGTATGGCGCCCGCGGATGGCGCCCCCGTGCCTCTAGAGCCAGTTGTCCGCGGGAGGCGGCTCCGTCCCGTAGGCGTCGCGCCAGGAGATGATCGGGGTGCGCAGGATCCCGAGCTTTTCGATCTCGGCCTCCACCCAGTCTCCGGGCTTGAGGTAGTTGGCGAACGGGTCCTCGGTGCTCGCCGCCACGCCGGCGATTGTCCCGGTGGTCAGCAGATCCCCCGCACTGTAGGTCTGGGGAGAGTGATACGCCACCAGCTGGGGGATGGAGACCGACATGTGGCTGGTGTTTGACTTCTGGCGGGTCTGGCCGTTGACGCGGAGTTCCATCTCAAGGTCATGGGGGTCACCAACCTCGTCGGCGGTGACGATATATGGTCCGATCGGGCAGAAGGTCTCGATTGCCTTGGAGAAGGAGAAGACGCCGGACTTCATCTCCCTGCGCTGGATGTCGCGGGCGGTGATGTCATTGAAGATCATGTAACCCGCGATGTGCTCGGTGGCCTGCTCGGCGGTGAAAAACTTGCCCGGCTTGCCGATGACCATTACCATCTCGAGCTCGTAGTCGAGCTCGTTGGTCAGCTGCTCCGGGTAGACCACCGGCTCCTCAGGGCCGACGATGGCGTCGACGTTCTGGAAGAAGACGATGCCCTTGTTGACCGGGTGCGACCAGTTGACGCGCGCAAGGTCCTCGTGGTGCTCGCGGAAGTTCCCGGCGGTGTGGAAGAACTTCTTGGGGACTATCGGCGCCCGAAGCTTGGCCGAAGCCAAGGGCACAACCTCCCCGGTCTCGCCGACGCGCTGTCCACGCTCGAAGTACTCGCGCATGGAGCCGCAATCGAACTCGACGATCTGGTCGCCTTCGATCCTGCCGACTCGCCCCTCGTCAAACGTTACGAGCTTCATTGCCTGCCCCCCTCTGTTCTTGGCGGCGCTTTTGCGCCGCTACTTTCATTCAGTAAAACTCACTTTCAGTAATCGACAACTTAGCAACTGCCATACAACGTGTCAAGCGCATGCGGCAAAGGTTCCCCTGAACAGGGACGATGCATAAACAATTGCGGGGATGGGGACTTCGCCGCGATAGCGTCCACCTCCGGATTTTGGTGTTCGAGGCCGGGATGTGTTGACAGCGCAAAGGGGGGATGCAATAATGAAAGCGACTTTCACCAGTCAAAACCGACAGTCGTTCGGGGGGGCGGTGCCGCATGAGCCGGCGCGCCGGCGCCGGCGATTCGAGGCGGATTCGAGCCTCCGCGAGCGCCTTGTTTCCAACGCCGCGCTCCTGGAGGATCACCTGGAAAGGGATGATGTCATGACCGAAGAAGGGAACGTGGCGCTCGCCAACTTCCCGCAGCCGGCATACCCCCGCTTCGAAGGGAAGTGGGTGATGGTGACCGGTGCCGGCACCGGATTCGGAGCCACGCTCGCCGAGCGCGCGGCGGCCGAGGGGGCAAACGTAATCGTCCATTACAACTCTTCCGTGGAGGGTGCAAAGAAGACGGCCGCGCGCATCGAGGCGCGCGGCCGCAAGGCCCACATCGTACGAGCCGACCTGAAGAGCTGGGAGCAGATCAAAGCGGCCGCGGACGAGGCCTGGGAGGTCTCGGGCGGACTGGACGTGCTCGTCAACAACGTCGGCGACATCGCCACCGACCAGATGTCCTGGCGCGACATCCGCGAGGAGGTCATAGACCGGGTGCTGGCCGTGGACATCAAGGGCACGATGCTGATGATCCACGAGCACGGTGAGCGCATGCTTGCGCGCGGCAAGGGGTCGATCGTCAACATCGCCTCCACGGTCGTGGTGCGGGGAAGCCCCCGCGCTCCCCAGTACGCGGCAGGCAAGTACGGCGTGATCGGCCTGACCAAGTCCTATGCGGCCGCATTCGCCCCCACCGTCCGCGTGAACGCCTTCGGCCCGGGCTTCATGGAGACCGAGTCGACTTTGACCCGCGAGGACTGGCTGAACGGACGGCGCGAGCGGGTAATGAACCAGACACCGATGAAAAGAGTTCCGCCACCCGAGGAGCTGGCCGCTGCGGCGCTTTGGCTGGCGACTTCGGAGGCCTCGCACATGACGGGGAACTTCATCATGTGCGATGGTGGCTACTCGATGATCGGTGCCTGAATTGGGTTCAGAGCTTCCGGCTCTGGCCAATTGGCGGGGGAGGGCCACCTTGGTGTGGCCCTCCGGACATCTCGATGTCGAGTCCGCCGGCGCGGGGCGTTTCGGCTCCGACCCACACTCCCTGCTGGAGGACTGGCCGGCTGCTCTCGAATGGATGGCCAAAGCCGAACCGCGCGTAGTGGGTGCCCTCGATCCCGCCGAGCTAGGCCCTCCGCTACCGCGTCCGCGCCAGATTTTTGCCATCGGCCTCAACTACGCGGAGCATGCCGAGGAGGCCGGGCACCTGCGCGACGGGGTACCGCAGGTGTTCACCAAGTTCCCCAGCTGCCTGGCGGGACCAAACGACTGTATCGAGGTGCCGAGCCCACGCCTTGACTGGGAGGTGGAGCT
>JAJYPE010000029.1 GCA_021795585.1 Actinomycetes bacterium
CCGGTAAGCGGCGCCGCCAATCCGACGACGATCGGCGCCTTGTTGGTAGCGGTGCCCGCTGAGCCGCCCTGCGTTGTAGTAGACGCAGAGCTGCTTGAGCCGCATGCCGCGGCGATTAGCGCAACACCGACGGCAGCCGCTACAGGAGCGATCTTCCTCTTCTGCGACCAGGTCGTATTCCCCTTCATGGATCTCCCCATCATTAGTGTGCAGTCGTTCTGTCTGCACGAGTCAATAAGAGGCCCTCTTTGCGAACTCGGTCTTCTCGATCTCTCGAGCAGCCTCTAAGACCGTCGCTCCCATGGCCCTGGGCACGACCACCACGCCGTCACCATCACCAAGGACGATGTCGCCGGGGAGGACGCAAACGCCGCCAATTGCCACTGGGCAAAGCAGGCGTCCCGGGCCGTTCTTGTACGGGCCGGCAGGGGTTGCGCCACGGGCGAAGACGGGAAGCCCGAGCTCACCTATCAACTCCCTGTCCCTGACCGCCCCGTCAATCACGAATCCGCCCAAGCGGCGCTTGACGGCACGGGTCGCCATCAACTCGCCGATCAGGGCACGAGTCGTGTCGCCACCTCCGTTCACCACCAGGACATCACCTGGCTGTGCGGCATCGATGGCCTGGTGTACCGCCCGGTTGTCACCCGAGCGGGTCCAGATCGTGTAGGCGGGACCCGCCAACTTGGCTCCCGACCACATGGCGTGTATGCCCTCGGCCACTCCCAAGCGGTCCATCGCGTCAGCGATGTTCGCGCAGGGCAGCTTCGAGAGGCCCTCGATGACCACGCCGGCCGCGCGCTCGAATTCGCCGGCGGCGTCGGGTGCCACGATGCTCACGCCGTCTCTCCGGGCATCGGATACTCCTCAGCGTTCAACACCCAGCCGTCCATCTCTGAGAAGTCGAACCTGGGCGGACCGAAGATGTCCACGAGCTGGTTGATCTCCCGTCCCACTTGCTGGCTGGTGTGCACGAGAAGCGGAGGGATTACCGCCAGGGATGGGCCCGCGCAGATGTCGTGCTCGTCGTTACGCCAGTTCCGCATGTCAGTCGTCCAGGGGTAACGAACATGGTGCACGAAGCTGCCGCCAAGCACGAGGGAACCCTGCTCGAATCCCTCGTGGGTGTGCGGTGACATCTTCGTGACTTCCCGCGGCCCGGGTCGCGGATAGGAGTAGTTGACCATTAGGTTCGACGACCTCCAGATCCGGCCGAACCTGGCGGGGGTGGGTTCTACGGACAGGCTGTAGGCGCGGATCGCGTACCCTTCCTTTGGCGCAGGCCACGACTCGTATGCGTCCAAGTTCGGCTGGTCCGAGTCGTACACGGACGCGTTCGCGCTGATTGCGGCCAGGTCGGTCGCCAAGTGGCTGAAGATGCGCACGACACGGCCGTCGCCAGCAACGGTGATCGAGCTATCGCCGGGTGGCACGATGACCAGGGAGGGCCCGCTGACCGAGAGGCTCTCCCCTGCTGCGCCCACCTCGATCTTCCCATCCTCGTCGGGGACGAGGACAATGTATTCGTCGGCCTGCCCGCGGCGAACCAGGCCCGCCCCCGCTGCGGCCTCGGTGTAAGCCACTACGAAGTACGCGCCGCGCGCGAGCCACGTGCGGCTCGACTCGTCGACCAACTGCGGATCCGTCTCGTAAAACTTCACGTAGCTGGCGTCGCCGTACCCTTTTGCGGCTGCCTTATGTGCGCCGGATCCCAGACTCGATCTTGGGTCCGCTGCGTCGTAGGCCATGAAAAGTGCTCCTTGGTTGAAGTTGCTTGCAGAAAGCCAGGCTCAATCGCCGAGATACTCGACGATGTAGAGGCCTGCGTTGTAGTCGCTCAGGTAAGCCAGTCCGTTGCTTTCGACGAACACATCGGTCGTGTGCGTGGCTAGCGGACGATTCTTGCGCCGCTCGGTCATTCGCTCCGGAAGGGGCGGCACGAAATACCCAAGCTCTTCGGGGCGATATGGATCTCGGATGTCGAAAACCCGGAGGCCGGCGTTCTGATAGGTGGCGAAGATGGTGTCGGAGGAGATGAAACTGCCAACGCGGTTCTCGTGCAGATTGTGCGGTCCGAAGTGGCCCGGCTCCTTGCAGTACTCCCTCTCCTTGGGAGTTGGCAGCGTCGAAATGCTCATTGGGTTCGACTTTTCCCGGATATCGAAGACCCAGCTGTATTTGACGCCATCCTCGCAGTTGTCCAGGACCGCTTCGTCGGCGACGATGAGTAAGTCCCGATCGAGCAGCGGGAGGCAGGAGTGAGTGCCACCCCCGTATGGCGGGCACCAGTTGCGATGGGCAACGAGCTGAGGGTTGGCGGGATCGCGGACGTCTACGATGGTCATTCCACCGTCACGCCAGCCCCCGTAAGCAATCCCGTCAGCAACGACTGCGTGGTGCAGGGCCACACGGTTCTTCCAGGTGGGCTCCTCTCCGCCGTCGCGCCACATGCCCGGGATCCACCAACGTCCGGCCTCGACCGGGTTTGTGGGATCGGAAAGGTCGATGATCAGGAGGATGTGGTCCGAATAGCCATCCAGGAGAGCCGAAGCATATGCGTAGCGGCCGCCGTCATACCAGATGCGGTGGAGACCGCATCCATCGACGGGCAGATAACCGATCATTCGCGGCTCCGCCGGGTTCTCTATGTCATAGACCCGCATGCCTGCTGCGAAGTCCTGCCCTCTAACTCCGTACATGCTGGAGTGGACTCCTGAGATCGATTTGCCGTAATAGTCCTTCTCGATCGGCTTGACCATGTAGAAATCGACGGAGTCGATGACGAGCAGCAGATTGTCGTGGGTCTGCAGGTGAATGTGCCAGGAATTAGGGGAGCCTTCGAGGAAGTTGACGGCCCGGGGCTTGCGGGGGTCGCTCACATCGAGAACGCTGACCCCCTCGTTCTTTCCTATGTAAACGTGGCCATTATGGGCCATCACCTGGGTGCCACCCGGCATTCCACCTTGGTCCGAGTACCCCACGAAACGGATGTTCTTCGCCCTAATGCCTTCGGTCGGATCAAACACGATTGCCTCTCATCCTCGAAATCGCCTCTGGATTCACCACCGACTCCGGCGCCCCACCCGTCAGCATCGCCAAGATGTTCTCCATTGCCATCTGCGTCATATCGCGCCGAACATCCAAACTCCATGCCGCACTGTGCGGCGTCAAGATCACGTTCGGCGCAGACAAGATCGGATCGTCAGGCGGTGGCGGCTCGGGCAGGTACACATCCGCTGCATAGCCGCCAAGGCGTCCATCATTGAGCCTGGCCACCAGCTGGCCCTTGTCAACCAGGTTTCCCCGGGCGGTGTTGACCAGGAGAGCGCCGCTTTTCATGACCTGGAGCTCCCGCTCACCCAAAAGCGGCCCCTCGCCGGGCCGGCGCCCCGGCACATGAAGGCTCACCACGTCGGACTCACGCAGAAGGGTTTCGAGATCCACTATTTCGACGCCCTGGGCGGGGTCCAAGCGGCGAACGTCGTAGGCGAGGATCCTCGCGCCGAGGCCGGCGGCGCGCGTCGCCACCGCCCGGCCGATTGTTCCGAGGCCGACTATGCCTATGGTGGAACCGGCCACGTCTCGGGCCATGCGGCGAGGATCTTTCCATCCGCCGCCGGCGATATACCCCGGCCCGTAGAAGTGGAGCTGCTTGCACAAGCCGAGAATCAGTGCGAGCGCATGCTCGGCAACCACGCCGACCTCGGAATGGACCGGGGTGGTCGCCACCAAGATTCCCCGCTGCGTTGCGGCCTGGATGTCGATCACTTCGTACCCGACGCCGAGCTTTGCTATGCAGCGCAGCTCCGGCAGCGCGTCCATAATCTCAGCGCTGATAATCGCGCCGCTGGCCCCAAGAAGCGCCTCATGTCCCTTGGCGGCGGCCACCAGTTCCTCAGGATCCCACTTGCGCCTATGCCGACCGGGGGAAGCGATAGGCACGCCCAGTGTGACCTTGACGCCTTGATCCTCCAGCCAGCCGAGGGGATAGTCGGTGGGATCGTAGACGAACACGCTCGGTGCCCATACATTTCCAGTCACACTTGTTCTCCCTACGTCAACACTATGGATTCTGTCGCCATTGCGTTTGGATACATTAATGACTGTATTTGCGGCTGTCAAGCCGCTTGGAGCGGTTTTTTAGCTCAGTTTGGATCCAATCCTGCTCTGCCACCCAGTTTTTTTAGACCGGGCTGCAGTAAACCGCTCCGCTAAAGGTGAGCTATTGATACACTCTGCTAATGATTCAGAGGTGGAGCGAGGGAAAGGTCGTGAATTGAACGAGGCCCCGACCGCACCCACAGCCAGCGTTGGCACCGTCCATCAGGCGTTGCGGCAGCAGATCCTCGACGGGAGCATCCCATCAGGTGCAGTCCTGTCGCAGGTCAACCTTGCCGACCGATTCGGCGTCAGCAGGACACCCCTGCGCGAAGCCCTTCGGATGCTTCAGGAAGAAGGGCTGATCACGACCGAAGGAAGACGAGCCCGAGTAGCCGTCTTCGATCTTCGGGACCTCGAGGCGATCTCCGCCCAACGCATCTTGCTTTCAGCACTCGCGACGACATTGACGGTGCCCCGCCTGAAGGCTTCCGACCTCGAGCAGATGCGCATGCATATGAGCGAGATGAAGATCGCGAGCGGCCAGGACGACCCCAAAGGGTGGCGCATCGCGGACCGCGCCTTTCACGGCGTGACCTTCGCAGGCGCGCCACCGCGCATCCATAGGGACATCGGCCGCCTTGCCGAGCGCAACGCGCTGTATCAAATCGTCTGGCGGAGGGACCAGCCCCACCTTGACGTCCAGACCGAGGACGAGCACGCGCGCATCATCGAGGCTTGCGAAAGGCAGGACGTGCCCGACGTTGCACGCAACATCGCCCGACACCAGGCTCGAGTGGCACTAATGGTGATGGCCCAGACGGCACCCGAGCACGATCCCGCCATAGTGCGATCAGCACTCCAATTGGTGATCGGCTTGGACTGAGAACACGGCTCCCAAGCCGGGTCCGTCTACGCACAGGCAGGCGGCAAAGGATCGACGTTGACGTGAAACCAGCCGTCGCGCGGGGCGATGGCGCTGCGAGCGCGTAACGCCCGTTATGTGGCCGGGGCTCGCCTAATGGTCAGCAATGACCGGGCTGCAGCGATGACCATGAGAAGCATCACGATTATCCAAGCGGTGAGGCCCACATAAACCCAAACCTTGGCGATGCTTACCAGGAAGCCGATCTTGGCTGCTTTGCCGAGTGTGTATGAGGCCACGGTGTACATTCCCAAGGGGAAGACCGCACTCCAAAGGCGCGAGTCGTAGAGGCTCGAGTAGTGCTCGGCAACGTGACGCCATATGCCGAAGATGACCAGCAACGGGATCCACCACGTCCCGAATGACCACAGGATCAGCGAGAGCCCGACCAGGATTGGCCGCATCTCGGTGAGCAAAGTCGAATGCGCCGTGCTCAGTCCTACTATGCCGGCCGCCGCTCGTACGCTGATCGCCGTCGCTCCCATCGCGATCCAGTAGGCAGGGGCCATCTGGCTTGCCGTCACCTCGATCAGAATCAGTCGCATGAAGATGATAACGATCAAGACCAGGTAGAGCATGACACCTAGCCCCCAAAGGCACACGGCGATGGCCTCAAGCACGGGAATTTGGGCTGCGCTCGCACCGTGGGCGGCGAGGGCCGATGCGGCAATCGAAAGCGACTGGGTGGCAACTACGGTTATCAGCCAGCCCCCTCCGATGTCTCCAGGTCGTGGACGGTGTTGTGTGGCCACGATCGAGCCTGGAACCGCGTAGATGAACACGAGCCAGACGGCACCGGCTATGGAGGCGAATATCCAGGTGACCAGGACGTGCCCATCCATGGTGAGGCGCACGGCGGCAACATCCAGACCCGCGACGATTGTCAGATATCCGATGACCGAGTTCGGGTCCTGGAGGCTCGCCTTGACAGCGCGTGGGAAGCGGATCAGCCGTGCAAGGTAGGCGGCGGTGAGAAAGGCGATCGCGAAGAGGAGAACCCAAAGCGTCAGTCGCGATGCCCAGGTCAAACCCAGAAGCTGGGTGCCCACTGACACGATGCCGGTCGCCATCACCCAGGAGAAGTAGGCAGTGTCAAGGTTCTCGAGGTTGCGCGCCAGGAGTCCGCGAGCGGGCCGATCCGCGCCTGGAACGCCGGGACGATCATCGCGCCGGCGACCTGTTCCGCCGGCTCCGGGATCCAGCGCCGCCATCAGTACCTAACCCCTATCCGGCGCCAGCGCTTGGCGCCGGTGCCCGGCTCGCCAGGCCGCTCCGCATGTCGGGACCGGTAGACCAGGAACGGCCTCCATAGGTACCAGACGGGATAGCTCCAGGCGTGTACGAGCCGTGAAAACGGCCAGACGGCGAGTATCACCCAGGCCGCCAGCGCATGCACCTGATAGAGGAGTGGCGCATGCGCTATGGCCTGCACATCGGGATTGCCCACAAAAAGGCCCCTGAACCAAAGGGCAACGCTCTGGCGGTAGTTGTAGCCGCCGCCAAGAAGGTTGACGCCAACGGTCTCCGCAACGCCAAGGGCGATAACGATCGCCAGCAAGATGAGCGCCACCCAGTCGACGGCAGTCGTAGTCGCTCTCACTCTCGCCACGAAGAAGCGCCTATAGGCGAGAATCAGGACACCAACGATGACGCCCGCTGCGGCGAGCGAACCCGCCCAAGCGGAGAACAGATGGTATGTGCCCTCGGAAATTCCGATCGCTTGGGTCCAGCTCTCCGGGACCAGGATCCCGATGACATGGCCTCCGATTGCGAGCAATGCCGAGTAGTGGAACAACGGCGAGCCGATGGAGAGAAGTTTCTTCTCCTGCAGCTGAGTGGAGCGGCTGGTCCAGCCGAACTGGTCGTAACGGTAACGCCAGATGTGGCCGATCACGAATATCGACAGTGCGATGTATGGCAGGATCACCCAGATGAGCAGCTGGAAAGTTGTTATGCCCTTCAAGGATGTCCTCCGCCTTCGTGGTCAAGTCCGTAGCCTGGCAGATTGCCAAGACCGACCATCTCGAGAGGCGGACCCTCCTCGTCGAGGCGCAACTCGCGCTTGTATCTGCGTCCGCTCTTTGGAAGGCTCGCAAGTACCGCCTCCACAACCGGCAGGAAGACCGACTTCTCGCGCGACAAGGCATCCGCAAGAGCTCGCAGCGGAGCCTCCTGCCCAGCCAAAATCGCGGGCCCTTCCTTCGTGCTCGCTGCCAACTCCAGCATCGCGGGAAGAAAGTCGGGAAGCTCGCCGCCGCTCAGCTCCATCCCGGCCATGGCGAACTCCTCCGCCAGTTCGGCAAGAGTCGTTCCTCGGTTCCTGGTATCGCCGTGGCTGTAATAAGTCAGGTTGAGCGTGACCCGGCGCCCCAGGTCAAAGGTGCTGACATAGAGACGCTCCGCCTCATCTCTTTTCATGCCGTCCAGCGTTCGGGCCAAGTCTGCAAGCGAGGCACCCGCCCCTTTGCGTCCCAGGCTTTCCGCGGCGGCGCGAACCGCCGACATATCCTCGCTAAGCCGCTCATCGGGATAGCTGAGCAAGACGGCCGCGCAACCGTAAACGATTCGATCCTCCCGGCTGGTCACCAAGCACCTCCCGTTTCGAACCCGGGCCGCGGCTCGAGAATCTCGAGATGAAGTCGCCCCTTGTCGTCCCGCTCCCGAGGGGTAGCCCGGTCCAGGTGGAACGATGACACGTCAGGGACGCTCCCGTTGGACTCCGATGACTCCAGGGAGCACCCGGATAGATCATGTTGAGCGAGTAGCCGCCCCGCCTGCTCCGCGTGAGCGGGAGGCACTACGAATCGGTCCTCGTAGCGTGCGATTGCGAGCAGTCTGAAGAGGTCTTGAACCTCGGAGGCCTCCATGCCGGCCCCGACCGCGACCGCCGCGGAATCGTAGCCCAGCTGCTCCGCGCGCATTGCGGTTCGAACCACCGCAAGCTTCAACAAGCTTCGCCGCACCGGCTGGACGTCCCCCGCGCTGAACAGGCCGGCCAGGTATTCGAGCGGGATCCTCATGGCGTCGATGGTCGCAAAGACGTCCGCCGGGTTCTCGGCGTTGCCGCCCACAGACGCTGTCGCGTCGGAAATCGGCGAAAGCGGCGGAACGTACCAGACCATGGGCATGGTCCGATACTCAGGGTGAAGCGGCAGTGCGACCCGGTGGCGCGCGATCAGTGCGTAGGCGGGCGATCGCCGCGCGGCCGCGATCCAGTCGTGGGGAATGTCCGAATCCTCGGCGGCGCGGGCCACCTCAGGATCATCCGGATCAAGCAACAGTTCGAGCTGCGCCTCGTAGAGGGATGTCGGGTCGGCCGTGGCAGCGGCCTGGGTGACCCGATCTGCGTCGTACAGAACAATGCCCAGGTAGCGGAGACGCCCCACGCAGGTCTCGGAGCAGACGGTGGGAAGGCCGGCTTCGATCCTCGGGAAGCAGAGCGTGCACTTCTCGGCCTTGCCGGTGCGATGGTTGAAATACACCTTCTTATATGGGCATCCCGAGACGCACATTCGCCAACCGCGACAGCGGTCCTGATCAACCAGAACGATCCCGTCCTCTGACCTCTTGTACATTGCGCCCGAAGGACAGGAGGCCACGCATGAGGGATTGAGGCAGTGCTCGCATATGCGCGGCAGGTAGAACATGAAGACCGACTCGAAGTCGAGCCGGACCTTCTCGGCCACGGCCGCGAAATTGGGGTCATTTTGCGCCCGGGCCGGCGCTCCCGCCAAGTCGTCTTCCCAGTTGGCTCCCCAAGTAGGAACCATCTCCCTGCCGGTGAGCGCCGAGCGGGCCGAGACCGAGGGAGCCTTGGTCCCGGCCGGTGCTGAGATCAGCTTCGCGTAGTCGTACGTGAAGGGGTCGTGATACTCCTCTATTGTGGGCAGGTCCGGATTGTAGAAGAGCTTCGCGAGTCGTTGGATCCGGCTCCCCGAGCGCAGGCGAAGCTTGCCACGGCGATCGAGTTCCCACCCGCCGCGCCAGTGCTCCTGGTCCTCGTAGCGTTGTGGATAGCCGAGTCCGGGCTTGGTCTCGACGTTGTTGAAGTAGACGTACTCGGTCCCCGGACGGTTGGTCCAGGTTTGCTTGCAGGTGACTGTGCAGGTGTGGCAGCCAATGCACTTGTCGAGGTTCATTACCATAGCCACCTGGGCCATAACTCTCATCTGTCCGCTCCCCTCTGCATCAGAACTTCACCTCTTGACTTCGGCGGCGGATGACGACGATCTCGTCGCGCTGTGTCCCGGTTGGCCCGTAATAGTTGAACCCCCAGGAAAGCTGGGCCGAGCCGCCGATCATGTGGGTCGGCTTCATGGTCGCGCGGGTAAGCGAGTTGTCGGTGCCGCCATGAAGCCCAGACCGCTCCGACACAGGCATCTGCAGATGCCTGTCGACCGCGTGGTACATCAGGACCGAACCGCTTGGAACCCGGTGGGTCACAACCGCCCTGGCAACGGTCACCCCGTTGCGGTTATACGCCTCGATCCAGTCGTTGTCCTCGACGTTGATCTTCCTGGCGTCCCGATCGTTCACCCAGATCACCGGCCCTCCGCGGAAGAGGTTCAGCATGTGCAGGTTGTCCTGGTATTCGGAATGGATGGACCACTTCGAATGAGGGGTCAGGTACCGGGCCACGAGCTGTTCACCCCCGTAGGCCGGATCGGACGGGTCCCCGAAGGTCGCGAGCAGGTCAAGTGGCGGCCGGTATACGGGAAGTGACTCACCGAGTTCTGCTATCCACTCGTGATCCACGAAGAAGTGCTGCCTGCCGGTGAGGGTATGCCAGGGCTTCAACCTTTCGACGTTGATGGTGAAAGGCGAATATCTGCGCCGCTCCGACTCGCATCCTGACCACTCCGGCGAGCAGATCACAGAGCGCGGCTGCGTCACAGTGTCCGAGAAGGTAATCCTGTCCCCCGCCCGCTCGTGGGCGAGATCGGCCAGAGGCAGACCTGTCCGCTTCTCGAGGTTTTCGAATCCGGCGACCGCAAGGCGGCCGTTTGTCGTGCCGGACATGGCGAGGATCGCTTCGCAGAAGAGATCGTCCCGGTCGATCCTGGGCCGGCCGGCCCCGACGCCCGAGCGAGCCGTCCCGTTTCGCTCAGCCAGGTACCCCGCCTCCTCGGCGATCGGCATGCGCACTCCCTTCACCGTCGCGCCGAGACTGTCGATGAGCGGGCCGATGGTGGACATCTGCTCATGCACTCGTCCGTAGTCGCGTTCCACCAAGGTCACCCTGGGCATATTCACCCCGGGCGTCGGGCCCGAGCCCACGTGCGCCCAATCCATTGAGACGCCGCCCGGCTGGGCGCACTCGTCGGGTGAGTCGTGCATCAGCGGCGTGGCCACCAAGTCGTTGCGCTTTCCAAGCCTCCCCGCCGCCAACGCCGAGAACGACCGGGCAAGGTCGTGGAAGATTTGGAAATCGCTTCGCGAATCCCACGGCGGGGCTATGGCCGGGTTGAACGAGTGGACGAAGGGGTGCATGTCCGTGGAGGAAAGGTCGTGCTTCTCGTACCAGGTCGCCGCAGGCAGGACGATATCGGAGTAGATGCCCGTAGAGGTCATGCGGAAGTCGATGGAGACCAGGAGATCGACCTTGCCCTCCGGGGCCTCGTCTCGCCAAACCACTTCCTTGGGGCGCAGTCGCTCATCGGCCTCCTCCGCATCCAGCGCATTGTCTGCGCCGAGCAGGTGGCGCAGGAAGTATTCGTGCCCCTTGCCTGACGAGCCGAGGAGATTGCATCGCCAGGTGGTGATGACGCGCGGGAAGTTGTCCGGATGGTCGGGATCCTCGGCGGCGAAACGGAGCCTGCCCGCTTTCAGCTCGGCAGCGACGTAATCCGCCGGTGCCATGCCCGAGCTGAGGGCCTCCTCCGCCAAGTCGAGCGGGTTCCGGTCGAACGACGGATGGGAGGGCAGCCATCCCTGGCGAGCAGCCGAGAGATAGAGATCCGCCATGGTCATGCCCGCCAAAGCGCCCTCTGCGAGCGGGCTGGCCAGCAAATCTGCGGTCGTACCTTCGTAACGCCACTGGTCGGAGGCAAGGTACCAGAAGGGGGTGGAGGCCATCTGCCTGGGGGGTCGCACCCAATCCAAGCCGAAGGCAAGCGTTGACCATCCCGCAAAAGGTCGGACCTTCTCCTGGCCGACGTAGTGGGCCCATCCGCCTCCGTTTACGCCCTGGCACCCACCCAGGAGAAGCAAGGATAGGAAGGAGCGGTAGATCTGATCGGAGTGATACCAGTGGTTGGTGCCTGCTCCCATTGCAATCATCGAGCGCCCTCGGGACAGCTCCGCATTGGCGGCGAACTCCCTGGCCACCCTTATGGCCGCCTCGGCGGGGACGCCGGTCACGCGCTCCTGCCAGGCGGGGGTGGCCGGCTCCTCGGCGTCCCCGTAGGATTCGGGCCAACGGCCTGGAAGTCCTGGGCGGGAAACGCCGTACTGAGCCATGGCAAGGTCGAACACCGTGGTCACCACGTGCCCGCCCACTTTCACAGTCGGCACGCCGCGGCGCATGATCACTCCGTTGCCCGTCCGATCGAAGCGCGGCAGAAGCAGCTCCACCTGACCGCGGCCGGGCGCATCAAAGGTCGAGAGTGCCGGCTTCGTGCTACCCAGGTCGAGGTTCCACTTGCCCTCTCCCCCTTGCGACCAGCGAAAGCCAAGCGACCCATTGGGAATCCGTGGCTCCCACGACCCCTCGTCCAATACAACGGTCTTCCATTGCTCCTCATCCGCATTCGAACCGGGTGCGATGTCGGCCGCGGTTAGGAAATGGTCGGGCACCCAGGCACCTTCCTTCTCCCGCAGTTTTATGAGGAACGGCAGGTCGGTGTAGGTGCGGGCATAGTCCTGGAAGTACGGAACCTCCCGGTCCCTGTAGAACTCGGTCAGCATCACGTGCCCCATGGCCAGCGCCAGCGCCGCGTCGGTGCCGGGCGCCGGGGATAGCCAAACATCTGCAAACTTTGTGTGATCGGAGTAGTCCGGCGATACCACAACCACCTTTTGCCCTCGGTAGCGCGCCTCCGTCATGAAGTGGGCGTCCGGCGTCCGGGTGATAGGCAGGTTGGTACCCCAAAGGATCAGATAGGAGGCGTTCCACCAGTCGGCGGACTCAGGCACGTCGGTCTGGTCTCCAAAGACCTGTGGAGAAGCGATGGGGAGGTCCGCGTACCAGTCGTAGAAGGACAGGATCGTGCCGCCAATCAACGAGTAGAAGCGGCTGCCGGCCGCGTAAGAGGCCATGGACATGGCCGGGATGACAGTAAAGCCTGCCGTGCGATCCGGGCCATAGCGGCCGATGGTGTGGACGTGCGCGGCGGCCATCATCTCCAGGACTTCGCCCCACTTGGCACGCACAAAGCCACCGCGGCCGCGGGCGCTCTTGTAACTTCGGGCGCTGTCGGGGTTCTCTACGACGTTGGCCCAGGCCTCGACCGGATCGCCGGACATGCTCTTGGCCCGGCGATACTCCACGAGCAGCTCGCCCCTCACGTAGGGATAGCGCACGCGGGCCGGCGAATAGGTGTACCAGGAGAAGGATGCTCCCCTTGGACAGCCGCGCGGCTCGTACTCCGGAGAGCCGGGGCCGACCGAGGGATAGTCGGTTGCCTGGTTCTCCCAGGTGATAATGCCGTCCTTGACGAAAATGCGCCAGGAGCAGGAACCGGTGCAGTTGACGCCGTGGGTGGAGCGGACCACCTTGTCATGGCGCCAGCGGTCGCGGTAGAACTCCTCAGCCTGCCGGCCACCCTTCCGGTGAAGCTCCCTCGAGTCCTGGGAGGTCTCGCCGCGCTGGATATGGCGGGCCGCCCTGACCAGGCCTGAATCGCCAAGGCCACCGTTGGATCCGATCCCTGGCGTTCTCTTCATGTGCGCCGATCCTTTGCTATTCAGTTCGAGCTACACGGCCAAAATGCCAATGGCATCTTTCTTCTAGCCTGCACTGCAAATACTATATTCATTGGCGGAAGCGAAAAAGGGGCCTGAGGTGCGCCAAAGTCACAGAGCTGGAGCACCTAGCGGTGTACCAGCCAACCTGCAGCGCGGACCTGCCTCATCGGGGACGGCCACTAACCTTCGGCGAGCACCGGAGGTGCTGCGTCAGGCAATGAGGTATCCAGACGCATATAAATCGCAGTTGCACTCGGGAGAGTTGTCAAGATGCTACCGCATAGGGATGGTTCGGCAATGGCAAGTACGTCTCGCAATTGGACTGCGCAGAGGGCACGTCCACATCCCTACCGTCAATTGCCGGGGCGCTCAAGCCCTCCTGAAATTGCCGACAACCGGTTTAGAGCGGGCCCGCCGGCGTCGCGGGCAGAGTGAAAGGCGCCACTGCGGGCGGCACCGCGCATTAACCGCATTCCACGCCGCCCGGCCGTCCGCGCCATCGGGTAGCGGCGATCCGGCTTACCTATACTGGAACTCTTAGGAGATCGTGCCGTGAACGATTCGCTGCAGCAGGAAGCCAGGGCGCTAGGGGACCCGACTCGTCACCGAATCTTCCAATACATCGCGGACCACGAACCCGCGGTCACCGTGGCCGAGCTAACCGAGTACGTAGGGCTGAACCACAACGCTGTTCGCCAGCACCTTAGCGTCCTCAAGGATGCCAACCTCGTGGTCGAGGAGCGCGAGGAGCGCGACCGTCCTGGGCGGCCCAGGCTCCTATATCGACTTCACCCCGAGGTTCTGGACCGTTGGGGCGCACCAGGAGCCTATCCCTGGCTCGCCAACCTGCTTGCCGCGGCTCTTCGCAACCAGGAGGAGCCGCGCCTGGCAGGCCGTGAGGAAGGATTTAGGCGCGCAGCCGAGATCGACAATCCGGATACCGATCGTGCCGTGCTGCTCGAGACCGAGATGCTCAGGCGGGGATTCCGGCCCACCCGGGCGGAGCATGACGGCCGCTTGGAGTTCACGCTCGGGCGCTGCCCATTCGTGGAGGTGGCACGCTCCGACCCGGGAACCGTATGCCAGCTCCACCTCGGACTGGTGGAGGGACTTGCCGAGGGCCTAGGGGGCCTCGAAGTCGAAAAGCTCGTCACCAGAGATCCGGGCGAAGCCGGCTGCCTGCTGGCGCTCCACCGCACGGCCCGCGGGGAGTCCGCCGTGCGCACGGCCTGATACGAGATGGCACCGGCGCGGCGGCGCGGCGGCGCCATGACGCCCCCATGACGCTTGCGCAACGCCACAGCTCGCTACCACCTGGCGAGTAGTCGCGTGCGTCAAACAGGGTCGCCGGCCACAACGGCGCGCAGAACTGCGGCGTGGGAGCGCTCCGGGCCTCTCTTCGCGGTAAGCAAAATCAACGGCG
>JAJYPE010000252.1 GCA_021795585.1 Actinomycetes bacterium
TGACCTTCTCGGTAGCTCCCCTCTAGCGCTTCTGATCGGGATGCTGCTTGATCAGCAAATCCCGATGGAAAAAGCGTTCCGTGGGCCAAAGTCCCTCCAGGACCGGCTGGGTGCAACTCTGGACGCAGCCGCTCTTGCCACCATGGACCCTGTGGAGCTGGAGGCGGCCTTCTCCGCCAAGCCGGCCATCCACCGCTTCCCGGCGGCCATGGCCAAGCGCACCGCCGAGCTTTGCAGGATCGTGGCCGAGCAGTATGGGAACCGGGCGGAGCGAATCTGGACCGAAGCGGCCGACGGCGATGACCTCTTTAGGCGTCTGGCCGCTTTGCCAGGCTTCGGCCCGGACAAGAGCAGGATCTTCCTGGCGCTGCTGGGCAAGCAGGGTGGGCTGCGGATCAAGGGCTGGCGCGAGGCCTCGCGGCCCTTCGGCGAACCCGGCACGGCCATGAGCGTTGCCGACATCGTCGACGACGAGTCTCTCGCTGCCGTCAGGGCCTTCAAGAAGGAGATGAAGGCGGCAAAGGCTGCGGAGGCAAAGTGAGCAGCTTCTCGATGGCGGAACGCCGCCTCTATCTCTGCATCGGCCTCCGGCCGGACCTCGAGGATACCGTGCGCGCAGCCGTCGCAGGGGGTGTCGATGTGGTTCAGCTCCGGGAGAAGGTGGCCGAGGCGGCACCGATCATGCGTGCCGCAGAACGGTTGAAGGAGATCTGTGCCCGGGCGGGGGTGCCGTTCTTCGTGAACGACCGGGTGGATCTGGCCTACGCGGTGGGCGCGGATGGTGTGCACCTCGGCCAAGGCGATATACCCCCGGCCACAGCCCGGGAGATGCTAGGAGACGACGTCCTCATCGGACGCTCCACGCACGCGCCCCAAGAATTACTGGCCGCGCTCTCGGAGCCGGTGGATTATCTGTCCGCAGGGCCAGTGGAGGCGACCCCAACCAAGCCCGGGCGCCAAGGCACCGGCCTCGACTATCTTCGTTTCGCCACCGCGCGCTCCACTCTTCCGGTCTTCGTGACCGGTGGTGTCACACCAGACCGGGTTGCACTGCTGGTGGATGCAGGGGCCTCCCACTTCGTAGTTGTCCGGTACGTCGCCGATGCTCCCGACCCTGAGAAGGCCGCCCGCGCGCTGCGCACAGCCATCGACCGCGAGATACGCGTGCCATAGGACAGCGTGCCCTACGCTTCGAACCGAGGGAGCTCCATGCCGGGACGTCCGCAGTAGGCGGCTTTTCGCCGCGTGCACGGAGGCGGAGGCAGTCGACGTCGGCAAGACGATCTTCAGAGGGACCCTGGCAATCCCGCAATTCCGGACCGTCAGCCCGGACAACTTTCACCACCACGCGCCCATTCAAGGGCGAGGCCGGTGCGCGAGGATCGTGCTCGGCCGCGTAACCCATCGCCCAACGGCCCGTCGAGGCGATCAGCCCTGCCCGTAGTTCACGATGAGCCACCGGCCTTGACGCGTGTGGACGAAGGAGACCGTCCAAAAGCTGACCGGATTGCCGGTCGATGGCGCCTGGCTCTCGGAGAATGTGCACATCACCGTGGCACTGATTGCGGTCTGGGACTCGCCCTTGCACCTGACCCCTGAAAAGGTGGGCCAGGAGCCGGCGCCCCATTCCCTCCAGCTCGTGCCGGCAGTCACCCCGGGTGCGAAAGCCGCAAGCACCTGGTGCTGTTCTTTGGCGTCGATCGCGCCGAACCATGCCAGTGCCGCCCGCAGCGGAGAGTTGGGCTCCCGGGAAGCAATGGCGGGATGGCCCGTGGCCACTCCCGCCGATCCGATCGAGCCGCATCCGGCTGCGAGCGCGCCGGAGGCGGAAATCAGCAGCGCCGGCCACGGATGAACCATGGACGGAGCCTATCATGCGTCGCCCAGCGATCACTGAGTCGGCGCGGACGCGTCTCCTGGCTGGTTAGCCGCGTATTCGGTCCAGCCAACCGGCGAGCAGCGCCAAGACGCGTGGGTCGGCACGCAGCGACTCGCCACCCGCGGTGATCATGTGAAGCTCGCCGATCCCCGCCACCTCTTCGAGTAGCTGGCGCACTTGCGCTTCCGGGATCGCCTCGTCGTCCTGGCCGTGGATCACCAGCCAAGGCTTGCGCCCGAGGCGCGGGGCGCTGCGCGCCGGATCAAGCACCGCGAATTCCCCTGTCCAAGCATCCAGGGCCGCAGCTGCGGTGGGCAGCGACACCCCAAGGCTCTTGAGCTGCTCCCCCAGAGACTCGTTGGTAAGCCCATAGGGCGGCAGAGAGGCGATGGTGGAAATCGTCACGACGCCCACCACGCGCTCCAAGTCGGTCGCCAGCGACAGCACCTGGATGCTGGCCAGCTCGTAGCCCACGAGGCACACCTCGGGCACTCCGACCTCGCTGCATAGGTATTCGACCGCGTTCGCCAGGTCCTGGCGCCAACGGAGGGGCGAAAAGTTGCCATCGGAGTTTCCCACCCCGGATGGTACCAGCACTGCGGCCAGCACATCTGCAGTCGAGGACAGGCGCTTCACCTGCTCATCCAGGAAATAGTCGGCAGTCACTCCAGCGACGCGAGCGGCGGCGGGTGCCCCATAGCAAAGCAGGGCACCAAGCTCCGGGACCTGGTTGGATGCGCGGGAGCGGGACTCGTCCACGACCAGCATTTCGCAGTCGCCGCCAGCGGTTGGGAGCTTAACCAACACCTATGCCTCCTGCCCGGGCCTTCGCCCTCTAGGAAGCCGGCGCAGGGTGTTGCGCGTTATAAAACTCCATGAACGACTCCCAGGCGCGCGGCCCGTAGACCGTTCCCGGGCCCCCGAGCATGAGCACCGCGACCCCCAGCACCTCGGCCATCTGCTCGGGCGTCGCCCCTTTGCGCACCGCGCCGCGGGTATGGCTGGCGATGCAGCCGTCACACTCGCGGGCAACGGCGATGGCCACCGCGACCATTTCCTTAATAGCAGAGGAGACGGAGCCCTCGGCAAGAGCTGCGCGATGCATCTCGGCGAAACCCTTCCACACGTCCGGGATGTGGGAGCGGAGGTCCTTCGCCGGTTCGCCCAGGTCGGCGAGTGTCTGGTGGTACTTGTTTTCGCTCATGCCGTTTCCTTGCCTCGCACCGTCACTGTTGTAAAAACTAGCCAGTCCAGCGCTGCCTGGCTCAACCGCCACCTGACAAGCGCGCCACCGATCACGGACGCTACCCTTACGGCCCGGCCGTGGCAACATGGGTGCGACTGAATCGTCCTGTAAGTATCTGCTTGGCCGGCCCGAGGCAGGCCGGCAGAGTTGGTATCGGCACTTCGTGGTGGCC
>JAJYPE010000253.1 GCA_021795585.1 Actinomycetes bacterium
TCAATTCGTACGTGACCGACAGCGGGGGCGAGATAGGCCGCGCGCAGGCATTCCAGGCCGCCGCCGCGAGGGTGAGGCCCGAGGTCGCGATGAATCCCGTCCTGCTGAAGCCAACCGGTGATCGGAGCTCGCAGGTGATCGTAATGGGGCGTCCGCTGGGGACGATGCCGGCCCAGCAGTATTACGCGGCCAAGCAGTCGCTCCGCCCGGTCGTGGAAGGGGCGCTTTCCGACCTGCGTTCGCGTTTCGACGTGGTGGTCGTGGAAGGGGCGGGATCGACAGCCGAGATCAACCTTCTGGAGCACGACACCACCAACATCGCTCTCGCCCACCGCGCCGGCCTGCCGGCCGTTTTGGTCAGCGACATCGACAGGGGAGGTGTTTTCGCCTCTCTATACGGCACCATCGCGCTCCTGCCCGAACATTTCCGGGCCCGGATCGGGGGGTACGTAATAAACAAATTCCGGGGCGATCCGGACCTGTTGACGCCGGGAATTGACCAGCTCCACGAGCTGACGGGGCGGCCCTGCTACGGCGTGCTGCCCTATCGTCATGGCCCGGCCATCGACGGCGAAGACTCCTTGGACCTCGGGGCGTCGACCATCTCTGACCCCGGAGGGCTGGAGGTTGCCGTCATCGCCCTGCCGCGAATTTCGAACTACACCGACGTGGACCCCTTGCGCTTCGAGCCGGATGTGAGCCTGCGTTGGGTGCGGCACCCGGCTCAACTGGGAACGCCCGACTTGGTGGTGCTTCCGGGCACCAAAGCCACGGTTGCCGACCTTGCCTGGCTCCGCGATAGCGGCCTGGCCGAGGCGATAGAACGCCATCGCGAGCGAGGTGGCTTCACGCTGGGCGTCTGCGGCGGATTCCAGATGCTGGGAACCACGATCTCTGATCCCGTCGAGAGCGCCGCCGGAGAAGTAGACGCTCTGGGATGGCTGCCGGTGCGCACCGAATTCGAGCCTGAAAAGGTCGTGCGCCGCCGGAGCGGGCGCGCCCTCGGGCATGAGGTCGAGGGATACCAGATCCATCATGGCCGGGTGCGCCCTCAAGCGGGCGCGGAGGTCTGGCTCGAACTCGACCGCGACGGGACCTGGGAGCCCGAAGGCATTGGTGACATCGGTGGCAGGACGATCGGGACCACGCTGCACGGCATCTTCGAGTCCGATGACTTCCGCGGGGCGTTCTTGTCGGAGTTGGCAGTGCGGCGAGGACGCCGCTTCGCACCCGCGGCTACCGCCTATGCCGAGCGGCGTGAGAGTTACATAGACGAATTGGCGGAGGTTTTGCGGGTGCACCTGGACTTGGAAGGATTGTGGAGGCTCATGGAAGAGGGTGCTGCGGGGTGATCACCTTCATATCCAATGCCGACACCGACCTGCTGGCGCTGCGCTCGGTGGTCGAGGGTCTTGACGGGCGGTTGATGCACACCCGGGCCGCGGCCGCCGGAGCAAACGACCCGGTGCCGGACCTGGAGGGCACCGAGGTGGTGGTGCTCAGGCTGCTGGGCGGGGTCAAGGCCTGGCCGGAGCAGGTGAGCGAGCTGGTGGCGGAAGCCGGGCGTCGCGGAGTCGCACTGTGGGCCTTCTCGGGTGATACCAACTTCGACCAGGAGATGGCCGCCATCTCCACCGTGCGCCAGGAGGAGGTCACTCTCGCATTCGAATACTTCCGCAACGGCGGGCTCGAGAACCTGCGCTCCCTGCTCCACTACGTAGCCAACGTCTCCCTGGGCACCGACCTTGAGCTCGCGCCCCCGGTGGAGGTGCTCGAGGTGGGCACCTTCGTGCGGAATGAGCCGCAGCCGGGCCGCCCCCACGTCGGCGTGGTCTTCTACCGCTCGCACCTCCTCTCGGGCAACGTCGGCTTTGTGGAGGACCTCTGTGATGGCCTCGAAGCGCTGGGAGTCAATGCCACCGCCGTCTATGCGAATACCCTGCGCCCCGGAGCCGGCGGCTCATCGCCGGCGCTCGGCATCCTCGGGGCGCTCGCGCTGGATGCGGTGATAACCACGGTCCTGGCCATGGGCTCGATGGGGGACGACGGCTGGGACGCATCAACACTGGCCGGTCTGGGGGTCCCCATAATCCAGGGCCTCATTTCGACGGTTTCCTACGCCCAGTGGTCCGACAGCGCTGCGGGGCTGCGGCCCATAGACGTTGCGATGTCGGTCGCGATCCCCGAGTTCGACGGAAGGATCATCGCCGTACCCTTTGCTTTCAAGGAGATCCTCGAGTGGGAGGAGGACTTCGGGGCGCCGGTGACCGCTTACCGTTCGCGTCCGGATCGAGTTGCCCGTCTGGCGGGCATTGCCCGCGGATATGCGAGGCTGAGGCACCTGGAGAACGCCGAAAAGCGGATTGCCATCGTCCTTTCGGCCTATCCAACCAAGCGGTCGCGCCTGGGCAATGCAGTAGGTCTTGACACCCCCGCTTCGGCGATAGAGCTCCTGCAAGCGCTGGCCAAAGCCGGCTATCGGGTGGAGGGGATCCCCGAGGATGGCAATTCCCTGATGGCATTGCTGGCCGACCGGCTCACCTACGAATCACCGGAGCTCACCGAGCTGCAGCGGACGGAGGCGGTCGGATCCCTGGCGGCGGAGGGGTACCTCGACTATTTTGCGGGCTTGCCCTTGGCGTTGCGGGAGGAGATGGAGGACTCCTGGGGCCCGGCACCCGGCTCCGCCTATCTCTCCCAGGGACGACTCCACTTTTCCGGGGTCCTGCTCGGAAATGTGATCGTGGCCATCCAGCCCCCGCGTGGCTTCGGCGAACACCCCATCGCGATCTACCACTCGCCCGACCTTCCTCCCACCCATCACTACCTGGCCTTTTACCGGTGGCTTCAAGACGTGTGGGGCGCGGATGCCTTGATCCACCTGGGCAAGCACGGGACGCTGGAGTGGCTTCCCGGCAAGGGGGTGGGGCTGTCGGAGAATTGCTATCCCGATGCCGCGCTGGGGGACCTCCCGTTGCTGTATCCCTTCGTCGTCAACGACCCCGGAGAAGGGACCCAGGCCAAGCGGCGAGCGCACGCCACCATTATCGACCACCTCCTGCCGCCCATGACCAGAGCCGAGACCTACGACGACCTCGCAAGGCTCGAGATCGCGCTCGACGAGTACGCCCGGGTGGCTGCGCTCGACCCGGGCAAGCTTGGGGAGGTGCGGCGCGAGGTCTGGGAGATTGTCGTGCATTCGAGCATCGATCAGGACCTGGGGATTCCGCTGCAACCGGGACCGGAGGAGTTCGACCAGCTGATCCTGGAGGTCGACGGGTATCTTTGCGAGCTC
>JAJYPE010000254.1 GCA_021795585.1 Actinomycetes bacterium
CGGCTCTCGCCTCGGCGTCGCGCACCGAGGAGACTTCCTCGCGCGCCCCGGTCTTGCCGACGTCGCCGGCGGTCAGGCCCAGGTCGGCTACGCCCAGCGTCTCGACGGGCTTCGACTTGGCCGCCATGATCCCCTTGAACGAGGGGTAGCGGGGCTCGACCACGCCGGAGGTCACCGTGACGACCGCGGGCAGCGGCGAGGCGACCTCGTCGTACCCGGCCTCGGTCTGGCGCTCCACCTTGAGGGAGCCTCCCTCGACCTGCACCTTCTTGGCGAAGGTGACTGCAGCCATGCCGAGCAGCTCGGCAATCTGCACAGGGAGGGTGCCCGTGTATCCGTCGCTGGACTCAGTGCCGGCGATAACCAGGTCGAAAGGCTCGCGCCCTATGGCCTTGGCAAGGACCTTGGCTGTGGAGAGGGCGTCCGAGCCCGCCAGCGCGTCGTCGCTCACCAGCACGCCACGATGGGCGCCCATGGCCAGCGCGTTGCGGATGCCCGCCATCTCGTTGCGCGGGGCCATCGAGAAGACGACGACCTCGCCTGAACCCGCGGCGTCGACCAATTGGAGCGCCATCTCAACACCGAAGGAGTCCGTCTCGTCCATGATCAGCTTGCCATCGCGGGCAAGGTTGAAGGACGCGTCGAGCTTCTGGGGAGAGGCGGGGTCCGGAATCTGCTTTACACAAACAGCGATCTTCATTTCCAGGTTTTCCCTTGCTAAGTACTCTCTAGCGGCGCCGCACCACTGCCGGCATCGCGTTCGGGCATATCAATCGATATTGGCACCTAGCGCGGCAAGTGCCAAATCTATCCGGTTCGTGATAACTCCGTCCACACCGAAGGAGGCCAGCTCGGCGATCCGGGAGGCGACGTCGACGGTCCAGGTGTACACCTGTAGGTCCGCATCGTGTGCGCCTTCGATGGCGTTGCGGTCCAGTGAGGAGTGGTGGGGCAGGATATACGCAGCTCCCAGGCCTTTTGCCGCTTTGCAGCGCTCGGGCACGTCCTCGCCGATGGCGGTGAGGAGCCCGAGCCGGTATCCGGATGCGACCTTGTGGAACGCCTCCAGCGCCGCCTCTGAGAAACTTGTCACAAAGATGTCGCACTTGCCGGAGTAAGACTGCAGGAACCTGCCCAGAAGGCGGGAGGTCAGCTCGGACGGTACCCAGCCCACCTCCTTGGGTTCGCTCTTGATCTCGATGTCTACGATCTGTCCGTCCAGGATCTCCAGCGCCTCCTCGATTCGGATAAGCTCGCCTCCGGCCGCCTGGGAGAGTTCGGCGTAGGAGTTCTCGGCTATGGCTCCGTATCCCTTCACGATCGGATCGTGGACCACGGCCAGAATCCCGTCCTGGGTCGCGCGCACGTCGAGTTCGGCCCCGTCCCCGCCCGCCGGGCGCACGGCCGCGAACGCCGCTCTCGAATTGTCCAGGCGACCGTAAGAAGCCCCCCGGTGCCCTAGCACCACAGGTCGGTTCAGCTGATTCATGGCAATCTCTCTCGTAGCATCACTCGAAGCTTGGCTCCACGGGCACCTCGATCAGGACCCTCGCGCCTTCCCGGCTTTCAAAGCGGATGCTCCCGCCTAGCTGGGTGGTAACAAGGCTGCGCACGATTGCGAGGCCCAGCGAAGAGGACCCCTCTGGATCGAAGCCCTGAGAAAAGCCTACGCCGGTATCGGCCACCTCGATGTCGAGCCGCTCCTCACCTCGGTCGAAGGAGATTGTGATATTGCCCGAGCGGGACTCCTGCCCTTCGTCCCTGGCACCAAAGGCGTGTTCGATCGAGTTCTGGACCAGCTCGGCCAGCGCCAGAGCGAGCGGGGTGGCCAGGGCCGCATCGAGTTCGCCGGCCGCGCCCACCACCTTGATGTCAAGGTCTATCCCGGGGGGTACCGATTCGTGGGCGAGCTGTACGATCGCCGCCACCACCTCGTGGAAGTCCACCTGGTCGCCCACATCGCGGGAGAGGATCTCATGAACCAGCGCCATGGAGCGGATGCGCCTCTCCGCCTCCATAAGCGCCCCTTTTCCTGCCTCGGAGCCCATCCGCCGGGCCTGGAGCCTCAGCAGCGAGGAGATGGTCTGCAGGTTGTTCTTGACCCGGTGATGCACCTCTCGGATGGTGGCGTCCTTGGAGAGCAGCAGGCGGTCCCGGCGCCGGAGCTCGGTGATGTCACGCATCAGGATCAAGGCGCCGGTGTACTCTCCTTCGGCGAGCAGCGGAATGGCGTGGAAGATGATGATGGAGTCGGGCCTGGTCTCAACCTCCTCCACCACCGGGAGCCGGGTCACTCGAGCACGGTCGGCGGCGGTCATCTCCAGTCCCAGCTCGCTGAAAGGGTCCCCGACCCTGGCGGCGAAATGGCCGAGCCGGTGCAACGCGGAGGCGGCGTTGGGGCTCATGAAGATGATGTTGCCCTCCTGATCGAGCACCAACACTCCGTCCCCGACCCGGGGAGCCTCGGCCGGCTCATCCGCGTAGAAGGGGAACTCCCCCCGAGTGATCATGTTGGCGAAACGCTCGAAGAGCGAGACGTACTCGCGTTCGAGCTCGCCTCGCACGCGCTTGGAATTGAGCTCGTACTCCCGCACCATCACCGCCACCACCTTGTCGTGATGGCGGACGGGGATGCAGAAGCTGACCCGGTGCTCGTCCGCGTGCATCATCCGGCTTTCGCGAAAGGCGATATGGCCGGTGGTCATGCACTGGGTGATCCCCGGGGTGGAGGAGGCCGGCACAACCGTGCCGACCAGGTCGCGTGAGTAGAGCGTGCGTGAGGTGGCTGGGCGCACCTGCGCGACGATCATGTACCTGGCCTCCGCAGCGGCTGCGTCGGGCCCGGGCAGCTCCGTTGTCACCGGCACGTAGAGGAGCAGGTCGCTGAAGCAGAGGTCGGCGAGCATCCCCCAGCTGGTGGTGAGGCGGACAAGGTGGTCCGCATCGATGGCGCCGACCCCGGCGCGGCGCGCCAGGACAGGAAGGGTGGTCATACCCCGCCCTTCCTCAGCCCTGCCTGATGAGCTGGCAGGGCTCATCCTTCAGCCCTCCCCAACTATCGGTATGGAGCTCTTTTTCCTATCGCGGAAGGTGGCCAGCGAGTCGTAGCCCGCCTCGGTCAGATAACCGCGCAACTCTGAGACGCGCATGGAGACCTCGCCCAGGCGGTGGGCGTCCGAGGCGGTGGTCACCTCCACTCCGTACTGGTTGAACTTCTTGAGCAGATAGGGGGCCGGGTAAGGCTCCCCCACCGGCTTGCGCCAC
>JAJYPE010000255.1 GCA_021795585.1 Actinomycetes bacterium
GGCGCGCAAGTCGACGGCCATGCGGATGCGTACCGAGCGGCGTGGCGCCGGATAGAGCCGCAAGGAGACGGCTGTGACGAAAGCCAGAGCCCCCAACGAGCCCACCATGACCTTTGCCAGGTCATATCCCGCGACGTTCTTGATCACCCTGCCCCCGGAGTGGGCACGCGTTCCATCGGCCAGGACGAACTCCGCGCCAATGAGACTCTCCCTGAGGCGCCCGTAACGCTGAACCGAAGCACCATCCAGCCCGCCACCGACAAGAGCTCCGAGGCTCATCGCCCGCTGGTGCGCGGTGAAGGGAAAGACCGAAATGCGCTGGCCGTGCTCGGCGAGCATCACCTCGATATCACCGAGCCTTTCGCCGGCCGCCGCCACCAGAGTCTGGTCGGCCGGAGAGTGTTCGTACCCCCTCAACTCGGCACTACTTAGGGCTATCGCCCCCTCGACAAGCCCGTCGGCATGGCCCACGATGCGGACCCGCTCTTCGGGCTCGAGGGATGCAAGCGCCTCGGCCGCGGCCGACGATGAGTGGGGGGTAAGTACCCTCGCGTCGTCATTTGCCTCTCCGCTCAAAACCGCACCGCCTCTCCGCTCAGCTCGAGAGGATGGGCACGATATCGGCCCGGCACGTCGCCACATAGGCGGGGAGACGGTAGCACCTTGCCAGGATTTGAAATCCCTTCCGCATCAAAGGCGACGCGTAGGCGCTGCATCGCATCCAGATCCCCACGGTCGAACATCGCCGCCATCGAGCAGGCCTTTTCCAGACCGATCCCGTGCTCGCCTGTGATGGACCCGCCTATTTCCACGCACATCTCCACAACCTCCGTCGACAGCTTCTCCGCCGCCTCCGACTCCTCGGCCGAATCGGGGTTGTAGAGCACCAATGGATGCAGGTTGCCATCACCGGCGTGGAAGACGTTTGCTACTCTCAGCCCAGCCTCCTGCGCCAACTCGGCGATCCGCTCCAGCACCGATGCGAGCGCCGTCCGCGGCACAACCCCGTCCTGGACTATGTAGGCAGGCGCCAGACGCCCCGCCGCGGCGAAAGCGGCCTTTCTGCCGAGCCAGATGCGGCTCCGCTCGGCCTGGTCGGCGGCTTCGCGGATCTTGGTGCTTCCGCAGGATATACAGGAAGACTTGACCTCCTCGTAGAGGACATCCACCTCCTCTTGGGAACCGTCCACCTCCACGATCAGTGCAGCGGCCGTATCGAGCGAATATCCCGCCCCCACTGCCTTTTCGCAAGCCTCGATCGCCAGCGCGTCCATCATTTCGATAGCCGCCGGCACGATGCCGGCGGCGATGATTGCGCTGACGGCCGCTCCCGCACTCGCCACCGACTCGAAGTCGGCCACCAAGGTGCGCACGGCCTCGGGACGGCTGAGCATGCGCAGCCAAACCTTAGTAACTATGCCGAGGGTGCCCTCGCTGCCCAAGAAGGCCGACCTCAGGTCAAGCCCCGGTTCGAAGGGGGACTCCCCTCCCAGGATTTCGAGCGTTCCATCCGGCAGGACCACCTCCATAGCAAGTACATGGTTAGTGGTAAAGCCGTATTTCAGGCAATGGGCTCCGCCCGAGTTCTCCGCGACGTTGCCGCCAATCGAACAAACGCTCTGCGATGAGGGATCCGGCGCGTAGTAGAGCCCGAATGGCGCCGCCCGCTCCGAGACAACCAGGTTCGCCACGCCAGGCTCGACCACGGCGATCCTATCCACAGGATCGATCTCGATTATCTCGCGCATAGCTGAAGCGGCGATTACGACACCGCCGGCGGGAGGAACGGCGCCGCCCGACAGCCCGGTTCCCGACCCTCTTCCGACGAAGGGAATGCCGAGCTCGGCACAGAGCGAGACGACCGCACGCACTTCCGTGGCGTTCTTGGCGATTACCACCACCTCGGGCGACTGCCGAAACCGGATCAGGGCATCGGAGCCATAGCTGGACAGAGCGGCGGCATCACCAAGGATGCATTCGCCTGCCTCGACAAGCCCGACCACTCGACGCTTGAACTCCTCCATGCGCACGGGCATCGACGCAATTGCCATGATCTCCCCCCAAAGAAGCTGGCGCCAGGTGACCGGCATCAGATGGCAACCCTAGCCGAGCAAGAATAACAAGCTGGTCGCGCTAGCCCGGCGCACCTGCTCGAGCACGCGGTCTCGCATCGAGGCGGCTAGGTTGGGCCCCAGGTGGGCGACGATCCCAGGGGAGAGACTGTGGAAGGTTCCCAACTTGCGGGGCGAGGGCGTGAACCACGCTGGCCGGCCAGCATCGCCATCCTGGCGTCCATTGGCCTCTATATCGTGCTGCCCCAGCGTCTGATCCTCGGACCCAGGTGGCTCATGCCGGCGCTCGAACTTTGCGTGCTGATACCTCTAACCCTTTCGAGCCCCTATCGCGATAACGCCGAGACCAAGGTTCTCCGATACCTCGCTATTGGGGTTATCGGCCTATTGAACCTGGCCAACGCAGCCTCGGTCTGGTTCCTGGTTCATGATCTGCTTGCTGGAGCGCGGACCAGTGGCACCCAGCTCGTCTACTCGGCCATAGCGATTTGGCTGACGAACGTGATGGTATTCGGGCTTTGGTTCTGGGAACTCGACCGAGGAGGTCCTGCGGCCCGGGCCACCGGCGAAAAACACTGGCCGGCCTTCCTATTCCCGCAAATGATGCAGTCCGGCCTCGCCGACCCCTCTTGGAGCCCAGGCTTTCTCGACTATATGTACGTGGCCTTCACCAATGCCACGGCCTTCAGCCCGACCGACACCATGCCGCTGACCAGCGCGTCCAAAACGTTGATGACGATCGAATCGCTGGTGTCGGTGATAACCGTAGTGATGGTCGCCGGGCGCGCGGTGAACATCCTCCCGTAAGTGCGAGCGGACCCAGGCGCGGCTCATGCCACGAACGTCGGCAAAACAGGGCGACAGGGAAGGCTTGAGAAGCAAGGCATCTGGGATGCCGGCACCTACGATTCCTGGTTTGGTGAACCACGGGGCGCGGAGCTTTTCCGCCTAGAGGCGCACGCTGTGCTGCATCGGCTTTCGCCGCTCCAAGGGCTTGCGGTCCTCGAGGTCGGCTGTGGAACCGGCAGGTTCATGAAGGCGGTGGCCAGCGAGGGCGCAGCGATAGTCGGTGTCGACGCCGATCCCGGCATGGTGTGCTTTGCAAACCGGCACGGCCGAGGCGAGGTGGCGCGAGCAAATGCGGAGACCTTGCCGTTCCGCGATGCCTGCTTCGACGCAACCG
>JAJYPE010000256.1 GCA_021795585.1 Actinomycetes bacterium
AAGCGCCCGGGTCCCCTTTGACATGGAAGGTTCCCCGGTCCCACTCCAGGTCCTCGGGGGCGCACTCCAGCATGGAGGCGGCGATGATGCGAGCCTTGTCAACGATGCGCCGGGAGGCGACAGCGGCCGCCGCACCGGAGACCGGAGTCGAGCGCGAACCGTAGGTGCCCAGGCCAAAAGGCGTGTTATCGGTGTCACCATGCACCACATCGATGTCCTCGGCGGGGATTCCGGTCACCTCGGAGACGATTTGGGCGAAGGTGGTCTCGTGCCCCTGGCCCTGGCTTTGCACCGAGAGGCGCACCACCGCCTTGCCGGTGGGGTGAACGCGAACCTCGCAGCCGTCGGCCATGCCCAGCCCCAGGATGTCCATATGGCGCTTGGGCCCGGCTCCCACCGTCTCGGTGAAGAAGCTGATCCCGATCCCCATCAACTCGCCGCGGGAGCGCTTCTCCGCCTGCTCACGGCGGAGCTCGTCGTAGCCCGCCATGTCCATTGCGAGCTGGAGGGCACGCGGGTACTCACCCGAGTCGTACTCCCACCCCGTGGGGGTGACATGGGGGAACTGATCCGGGCGCAGGAGGTTCTTCATGCGCAGCTCGGCCGGGTCCGCCCCAAGCTCCTGGGCCAGGCGGTCGACCATCCGCTCCACCAGGTAGACCGCCTCGGTGACCCTAAAGGAGCAGGCGTATGCGACTCCTCCGGGTGCCTTGTTGGTGTAGACGCCCCGCACGTGGCAGTGCGCCGCGGACAGGTCATAGGAGCCGGTGAAGACGTGGAAGAACCCGGCGGGGAACTTGGTCGGCTGGGCCGTATTGTTGAAGGCTCCGTGGTCGGCGAGCACATCCACTCTCACCCCGAGGATCTTGCCCTCCCGGGTGGCGGCGATCTCTCCGCGCATGTGGTAGTCACGCGCGAAGGAGGTGCTCATCAGGTTCTCCGACCGATCCTCCATCCACTTGACCGGCGCCTTGGTGAGGATGGACCCCACGATGGCCAGCACGTAGCCGGGATAGATGCCGACCTTGTTGCCGAAGCCTCCGCCGATGTCGGGGCTGACCACCCTCAGCTTGTGCTCCGGAAGTCCAGCCACCAGGGCATACAGCGTGCGGTGCGCATGGGGCGCCTGGGTCGTCGACCAAATCGTCAGCTTCTGGTCGATGGGATCCATCCAGGCCACCGCGCCGCAGGTCTCCATCGGGGCGGGGTGCACCCGCGGGTAGAGCATGTCCTGGGCTACGACCACGTCGGCCTTGGCAAAGACGTCGTCGCAGACCGCCTTGTCGCCGGCTTCCCAGTCGAAGATGTAGTTGTCCTTCTTGCCCTCGATGTCGTCCCGGATCACCGGGGCGTCCGGATCGAGCGCCCGCTTGGCGTCCACCACGGCCGGGAGTACTTCGTAGTCGACATCTATCAGCTCGAGGGCGTCCCTGGCCGCGTAGCGGTCCTCGGCCACCACGAAGGCGACCTCCTGGCCCTGGAAGCGCACCTTGTCGGTGGCGAGAACCGCCACGACGTCGTGTGACAGCGACGGGATCCAGGCCAGGTTCAGAGATTCGAGAGTGGCTCCTGTCACGACCGCCTTCACCTTGGGATGGGCCTCGGCCGCGGAGGTGTCTATGGAGCGGATGCGCGCGTGAGCATGGGGGCTGCGCAGCACCGCCCCATGGAGCATGCCCGGAAGTTTGATGTCGTCCACATAGTTGCCCTTGCCCCTGAGGAAGCGCGCGTCCTCCTTGCGCAGCATCCTCCCGAAGCCAACGTGGGCCTTGCCTTCCTCGACCGTGGTCACGCGGTCACCCCTTCGCTTTCGTCGGCCCCTTGCGGGTGCTCGGCCGCCCAGCGGACGGCCCGGACAATGTTCTCGTATCCCGTGCAGCGGCAGATCTGGCCGGAGATGGCTTCGCGGATCTCCGCCTCGCTCGGATCCGGATTGTGGTCGAGCAGCCAACGGCTGGTCAACATCATCCCCGGGGTGCAGAACCCGCACTGCAGCCCGTGCTTGCGCATGAAGCCCTCCTGCACAGGGTCGAGGCCGTCGGGGCCCTCCAGGCCCTCGACAGTGCGAACCTCATGCCCGTCTGCCATCGCGGCGAGCACTGTGCAGGACTTCACCGGCTTGCCGTCCAGCCAGACGACGCACACCCCGCAGTTGGTGGTGTCACAGCCCCAATGGGTTCCGGTGAGCCCCAGGGTGTCACGGAGAAAGTGCACGAGCAGCGTGCGGCCCTCCGCCTCGCCGGCCATCGGCATGCCGTTGACAGTAATCTCGATCCTCATCGCGCAGCTCCTCCCGTAGCTCTGGCATATGCCCGCGAAAGCGCACGCTCGGTCAGAACCGAGACCAGGTGGCGCTTGTAGTCCTCGGGACCACGCTGGTCGGAGTGCGGATTGCACTCCCTGCCCGCCTCCGCGCCCGCCGCCGCGAAAAGCTCGGCCGAGCCACCCTGTCCGGCCAACAGCGCCTCGGCCCCAGGCGCCCGGAAGGCCTCCGCCCCCACCGCGGCGAGCCCGATGCGCGCCGAGGTTATCGTCGACCCCGAAACCTGGACCATTGCGCCGGCGGCCGCTATCGCCCAGTCGCCCACACGGCGCTCCACCTTCTCGTAAGCGCTGCTGGCGCCCGGAAGTATCCTCACCCTTACCTCGGTCAGGATCTCGTCCGGCTCGACAACCGTGGTGTAGGGGCCGGTGTGGAAGGAGTCGATGCCGACGCTTCTCTCACCGCGTGGCCCGCGAATTCGGATCGTGGCTCCCAGGGCGGCGAAGACGGCCGAAAGATCTTCGGAGGGGTCCGCCTGGCAGAGTGACCCGCCAACGGTGCCCCGATTGCGAACCACCGGGTCGGCTATGACCTTCTCCGCCTCGGCGATGATCGGCGCGTGCTCGGAAACGAGCGCCGATTCGAGAAGGTCGGCGTGGCGGGTCATCGCCCCGATGGCCAGCTCGTCACCCTCCCGGCGCACGTAGGAGAGGGCCCCGGCCAAGGGGTTTATATCTATCACCACCTCGGGCCGGGCCAGGCGCAGCTTCATCATCGGGAGCAGGCTGTGCCCGCCCGCAATGAGCCGCGACTCCGGACCGTGTTTGACAAGAAGTGCGATCGCCTCCTCGACACTCGAGGCACGCTCGTACTCGACGGGTGCTGGAACCTGCATCGAAACCCCCCGGTTCTCGGCATCCGCGCAACCCACGGCTTCCCCTGGGCAGGCGATGCGGGCCGACAGAGAAATGGGCAAAA
>JAJYPE010000030.1 GCA_021795585.1 Actinomycetes bacterium
GCCACGCTTGAGTTCGACCAGGCCGTAAACGGCCTCCTCCAACAGCTCGGGGGCGGGATGCACAAAGCCGTAGACGCTCTCGTACAGCCGGGGATCGGCCAGGCGGAAGTCCGCGGAAAGATCCACCGCCAGGCGCAGCGATTCCAGCAGGCGGGGCACAAGCGACGCGGCCTGGGTGTGGGGCATGGCGAAGAATGCCACCTCCGCACCGAGGGTGTCAATCGAGGCGGCCAGCTCGTCGTTGCCGACCAGGCGCAGCGACCCATATGGCGAATGCTTGAGATGCGGGTATATCGCCCCAATCTCAGCCCCGGCGTTCGCACCTGCAGAGGCGCCCACCAGCTCGAAATCCGGATGGCCATCGAGGATCCGCACCAGCTCCGCCCCGGCGTATCCCGAGGCTCCGAAGACAACTACTCTCACAAAAGCAGATTATACACTCCAGTGCATAATCTGCCAAGCGTTAGCCGCGAAGAATGGCGCCCCCGGGAGACACAGCCGCGCTGATCGCGCCGTCCCTCAGCTCCCGCAGCTCCGTCTCTCCCAAGGTGCGGTCAGGCGCGGCGACCGTTACCCGATAAGTGAGCGAGCGGCCGCCGGTCCCCAGGTATTCGTCGATCAGCGAAACGGTCGCCTCCATCTCTCCGAGCGCGCCCTCGATGCGGCGCTCAAGCTCCACCGCAAGCACCCCTGGCTCGACAGCGAAGGAAAGGTCGAACTCCGCACGGGGATACGGGGAGACCGAAACCGCGCGTCTGAGCTCAGGCTCGACGAAAAGCGTCGCGGCCAGGTCGAGCTCGAGATAGGTGGCGACACCGGTTGCGCCCTCGCCGGCCGCCCGGGAGATGGCCTGCGGATTCACCATGCCGAGGGCCCCAACGATCACCGCGCCGGCCACCAGGGCCAGGGAGTTATCCGGGTGAAGCCCGTAGAAACCTTCCTCGACCAAGGCGCTGCCTCCCGCCTCGGAGCTGGGCACCAGCCGATATCCCGCCGACAGCTCGAGGCCGAAGCGCTCGAACAGGTCGAGCAAGAGGCCGTAGGGCTGCTCCGCCTGGCCCTGCTCGCGATAGGAAAGCCAGGCGGCACGCTCCGTCTCGGCCGGGAACTCGGCACCTGCCGCAGGTATCGAAAAGACCTTGCCCAGCTCGAACAAGTCCACCCTCGCCTCGCCCCGGCGCACGTTGGCGCCCAGGGACCTGAGCATGCCCGAAACCAGGGAGCGCCGGAGCACCGACTCCTCAATCGCCATCGGGTTGGCAACCGTTATCTTGTCGGCATGGTCTCCATATGCCTCCTGCTCCCCCGGCGCAAGCAGCGTGGCGGACCAGGCCTCCTGGTAGCCGCGGGCGGCCGAGAACTCCGAGATGGCCCGCCGCATACGCTGGGGATGGGTGAGGCGGCCCACCTTAGGCACGCTGAGCTGGCGGCGCTCGATGTTTGCATACCCGTAGTGGCGAGCGAACTCTTCGATCAAATCCGCCTCGATCGCCACGTCGGGCCGATTGCTGGGAACCACGAACTCGAGTAGGCCCTCACCCGTCTCGCTGCAGCCGAAGCCCATCGACTCGAGGTCGCCGATCAGCTTGCCGACCGGGAGCGCGGCTCCCAGCAGCGCTTCCAGACGCTCCAGGCGGAGCCGGACGGTCACGGGAGCGGCCGTCGAGCTATAGGCGGCGATCTCGTCCGGCACGACTCCGATCAGCTGGGAGTAGCGGGCCACCGCGGTCTCGGCGATCTGCGGATCCACACCTCGCTCGAAGCGTGCCGACGCCTCGGAGCGAAGGCCCAGCCGCTTGGAGGTCTTGGCGATCATGCCCGCATCGAAGTGAGCGACCTCGAGCAGCACCGAGGTCGTGGCGCCACCGATCTCGGAGGATTCACCACCCATGACACCCGCCAGGCCGATCGCCTGGTCTTTGGCATCCACTATCACCATGTCCCGGGCGTTGGCGCCACCCTTGGGCACGCTCAGCCGGCGGCGCTTGCCGTCGAGAGTGGTCAGCTCCTCGCCCTCGCTCCCATCCCGCACGCCGATATAGCCGGCTGGAAGCGCGGCAAGGTCGTAGGGGTGGGTCGGCTGGCCCAATTCGAGCATGACGTAGTTGGAGGCGTCCACCGCCGGCGAGATCGAGCGCATTCCGGCAAGGCCCAGCCTGCGCGAAACGTACTCGGGCACGCTTGCGCCCGAGACATCGCCGAAGCGCGCAAGCAGAAGCGCGTCGCAGCCGTCGGTGCGCACCGTGGCCGGGTCGAGGTCGCGCCTTGGCACCCCCGACAGGTCGGCTGCACCGGGAACGGAGAATGGCAGGCCGAAGTGCACCGCCAACTCCCTGGCCACTCCCATATGACAGTTGGCATCGGGGCGGTTGGCCTCGATTGCCAGGTCGAAGACGATGTCGGGAACCACGCTGATGGCATCGGCAATCGCCTCACCGGGCCGGGTCTCCCGGTCGAGAAGAAGGAGGCCGTCGTAGTCGACGCCCAGCGCAAGCTCGCGGGCCGAGCAAAGCATGCCGTTCGACTCAACCCCTCTCATCTTGCGCAGTCCGATTGCAAAGTCGCCGGGGAGCACCGCCCCCACGCGGGCAAGCGGGACATGGTCCCCCTCGGAGAAGTTGAAGGCGCCGCAGACGATCTGCTCAAGGTGGCCGGCGCCCGCATCCACCATGATCCGGCGGATGCGATCGGCACCCTTGATCGGATGGATCTCGACCACCTTGGCCACCACCACCTGATCCAGGCCCATTCCGCTCTTTTCGATGCCCTCGACCACGAGGCCGCGAGCGTTCATGGCGTCGGCAAGTGCGTCGGCGAGCGCGTCGTAGTAACCGGGGGCCTCGCGGTCCGCCAGCGAGTAGAAATCGGCAAAATCGCACAGCCAGGAGAGGACGGCTCTCATCTTGTTAAGGGGCTCCTTTCACGCGGAAGGCCGCGAGTGAAAACTTGTGGGTGCCGCCCGTGGCGGCCGCGACCATCCCTAGACCGAGGAGAGGTAGCGGATGTCGTTCTCGGTCAAGACTCTCATGTCGGGGATTTCCCAGCGCATCTGGGCCAGGCGGTCGATTCCAAAGCCGAAGGCGAAGCCCGAGTACCGCTCGGGGTCGACACCAACCGCCGCGAAGACGTTGGGGTGAACCATCCCACAACCCCCCAACTCGATCCAGCCGGTGTGCGAACAGGTGCGGCAACCGCTCCCCTTGCAGATGGTGCAGGTGATCTCGAACTCCGCGGAGGGCTCGGTGAACGGGAAATACGCGGGCCTGAGCCGCGAGGTGATCCCCGGGCCGAAGTACGCCCTGGTGAAGGTTTCGATCGTACCCGCAAGTTGGGCGAAAGTGATGCCTTCGTCCACAACCAGCCCCTCGATCTGGTGAAAGCCGACCGTGTGCCTGGCGTCGGCGGTATCGCGGCGGAAGACGCGCCCCGGCATGATGGCGTAAATCGGAAGCTCGCGGTTCTGCATCACCCTCACCTGGACCGGAGAGGTATGGGTCCGAAGCACCATCGAGTCCTCTTCGCCCAGGTTGAGGTAGAAGCTGTCCTGCCCGTCGCGAGCGGGATGGAACTTAGGGATGTTGAGAGCTTCGAAGTTGTACCACTCCGACTCGACCTCAGGTCCTTCCTCGACGGTGAACCCCATGCCCACGAAGATGTCCTCGAGCTCGATCCTGGTCCGCGTGACCAGGTGCAGCCGGCCGGCCCCGCGCCGCGATCCGGAAAGAAGAGCGCTGGGGTCGCCCGCAGTGGCTGCGAGTCGCGCGATACGTTCCGCCTCCTCCAGCGCAGGCGCTGCCGCCGCTATCTCGGCTTCTATCTTTTCGCGCAACCCGTTGATAAGCTCGCCGGCCTTGGGGCGGAGCTCGGCCGGCATGGCGCCCAGCTGACGGTAGACCAGCGCCACCTTGCCCTTCTTGGAGACGAAGTCGGAACGCAGCGTCTCCAGCTCGCGCAGAGACGCAACGGAGGGTGCGCGCCCGCGGTACTCGTCCTCGATGCCCGAGAGGGCCGCTGAAAGCTCTTCTAGATCCATACCCTGGTCGTTCTACGTGGAAAATATCTCCTCAAGATTCTAACGGCCGGGCGCTGGCCGCCAGGGACGCAAACCATGGCCCCACGCCGGGCAAGGATCCCCCTTTGCGTCGTCATAGGATGCAGTGGTGGACAAAGAAACTTTGCTGGCCCGGGTGGCCGAAATCCAGTGGTGTCACACAATTGACCTGGGCAACGGCGTGGTGACGCCCGGCCTCAGCAAGACGAAGCACCTCGCGACCGACGAGCTGCCGCCGATCGAAGGGCGCAGCGTGCTGGACATCGGCGCGTGGGATGGCCTCAACGCCTTCCGAGCCGAGCAGATGGGCGCTTCCCGCGTAGTGGCCCTCGACCATTACGCATGGGGCGTGGACATGGCCGAGCGCAACCGCTACTGGGACGAGTGCAACGCGCAGGGCGTGGTACCGGACTACCGGCTGGACGAGACGCGGTTCTGGCACCCCGAACTTCCCGGCATGCGGGGCTTCGAGCTGGCCAAGGAGGCACTCGGCTCCACGGTGGAGGCCAAGGTCGGAGACTTCATGAAGATCGATCCGGCCGAAGTGGGAACCTTCGACGTCGTCCTTTTCCTAGGCGTCCTCTACCATTTGCGAGAGCCGCTTGCTGCCCTGGAAAGGGTGCGCGCGCTCTGCAATGGCGTCGCCGTCATCGAGACTTCCTCTATCCATATCCCCGGGTTCGAATCCGAGGGATTGATTCGCTTCTACTCGGCCGACGAGCTCGACGGGGACTACGGCAACTACTTTGGAATTTCCGCGCCGGCCCTGGCGGGATTGGCACGCGCGGCAGGTTTCAACTCGACCAAGGTGGTGGCCGGCCCACCGCAATTGAGGAAGAGCCGCAGGCCGCAGCCCCCTCACGTCTACCGACTGCTCATGCACGCTTTCGTCTGACCGGTCAAATCGCGCCTCCACGCTGCCGCAGTGCCTCGAAAAGCAGCACGGACGTCGCAATCGCGACGTTCAGCGATTCGATCGTGGGCGCAATGGGGATCCGAACCCACTCAGGGACCCGCGTCGCCACCTCCGGAGATATGCCCGAGCCTTCATTGCCGACAACCAGCGCCACGGCTCCGCTGAGGTCGCTTTCGAAGCAGCTCGTACCGTGTTCGGCGGACGTCCCGATCAGTCTGCAGCCCGCTTCCAGCACTTCGGTCAGGAACTCGGCCTTGGAAGCCGGACGCCGGCACCGCACGAAAAAGACCGAACCTGCCGAGGAACGTACCGTCTTCGGGTTGAAAGGGTCGACCGACCCAGCCAAAAACGCGACTGTACCGGCTCCCGCCGCGTGCGCCGACCGCAGGATGGTCCCGGCGTTGCCCGGATCGCGCACCTCGTCCAGCACCACCAGCGGCCCGGCCACCAGCGGAGGCAGAGACTCCTCCGGGGTCATTCTGGCCACCAGGGCCACCCCTTGAGGGCTACCGGCATCCAATGCGGATTGCAGCGCTTTGGGGTCGGCTTCTTGGACATTGACGCCGGACTCCCACGCCACATCCAAAAGGAACCGCCATTCGGCGGCAAGGTCGCTGGAGAAATAGAGTCCCTCCAGCTCGGCCCCGGAACGCAGGGCGGCTTCCGCGGCACGCGGACCCTCGACCAGGAAAGCCCCCTCGTCACGGCGGAAGCTGGCCTTTTGGGCCAGCCTCCTCATACGCTTGATATTTGGGTTCGAAGACCCGAGGGTCAACGCGACTCCATGTGCACGCTCGCGCCGATTAGGCGCTCTTCTTCTCCAGCGCCGCCTTGGCGGCCGCGGCGATCTGGGAGAAAGCGGCGGAGTCCCGCACCGCGAGATCGGCGAGCACCTTGCGGTCGAGCTCGATCTCGGCGATGCGAAGTCCTGCGATCAGCTGCGAATAGCTGATGCCGTTCTCGCGGGCAGCCGCGTTGATACGCTGAATCCACAGCTTGCGGAACTCCCCCTTGCGCGCCCTGCGGTCGCGAAATGCGTACGCCAGGGAGTGCATGACCGCCTCGTTGGCGGAACGAAAGGTCCTTGAACGATCGCCGTAGAAGCCCTTCGCCTGGTCGAGAACCGCCTTGTGGCTCTTCCGCGCGGTTACGCCTCGCTTGACTCTTGCCATCTCAAAAATTCCTCTTCTTCGCTAATCAACCCGGTTGAATCGTCGCCGGAGGTTTCTCAGATCCCCAGCTGCTTCCGGATGGTCTTGGCCTGCCCTCCGGTGACCTCGGCCTCGCGTCCGAGCCGGCGCGTGCGCGTAGACGACTTCTTCTCAAGCAGGTGAGCGCGGAACGACTTGCGGCGCAGTATCTTACCGCTGGCAGTCACCTTGAAGCGCTTCTTGGCGCCGGTCTGCGTCTTCATCTTGGGCATTTCATCTCCTTGGTTACAAATTTCTGGGCACGGCAAGCTGCCGTGCGGGAGGCCTCTCCGCCTTCGAGGGAAACTGCATCTGGCACAGGCCTGGGCCGGCCCTTAGACCCCTTCGGCCTGGGGCTCATCGGCCGGGCGTCCCGGAGTCTTGGTGGCCGCTCGCTTGTCGGGGGCGAGCACCATGATCATGTTCTTCCCGTCCAGCTTGGCAGCGGCTTCGATCTTGGCGAGCGGGGAAGTGCGCTCCTCGATCTTTTCGAGAATGTGCCTCCCCAGCTCCGGGTGAAAAACTTCGCGCCCTCGGAACATGACCGTGACCTTGACCTTATGGCCGTCAGCTAGGAACTTGAGAACCTGCTTCGTCTTGGTCTCGAAGTCACCGGTCCCGATCTTGGGCCGGTACTTCATCTCCTTGAGTTGAGAACTCACCGACTTGCGGCGCGATTCCCTCGCCCTTTGAGCACTGTCGAACTTGAACTTGCCGTAGTCCATGATCCGGCAGACCGGAGGCACCGCCATCGGGGCGACTTCGACCAAATCCAGGTCCATGCTCTTTGCAAGCTCTAGAGCCTCGGCGGAACTCTTGATTCCGAGCTGGTTACCCTCGGGATCCACCAAGCGAACTTCTCGGGCCCTGATGCGCTCGTTGATCCGCGGTTCGCCAGTTGTCGCAGTTGCTATTTAACACCACTCCCTACGTAAGTTACCCAGCGGGCAACGACCGATTGCGAATCCAAACTACACAAAAAGTGCAGCTCACATTCCCAGCCGGCCAACCAAAATCCGGCTCACGCCGGACTGGAATGCGCTGATCAGCGCGGCTCAAAGGCCGCCGCTGTATCTGGCCCGCCGAAAAAGATCCGACAAGGCGGCCGGCACTCCGGCACTTGCAGCACATCCAGGCCCGTTATTCTAGCTGGAATGAGCACCCTGTGGACCCCCGAAGGCGAATATGAACCCCAGCGTGGCAACGATGCCGTTAGCGCCCCGGATGAGGAGCAAAACGAGCCGACCTCCGAGCAGCTGCGTGAAGCCGAGAGGATCGCGGATGAGCTGCGCCGCGCTGACCCGGCGATCGTGGTGGCCAACCACTGCTACGGGCTTTTCGAGCTGGCGGCGGTACATCTTTCCGGCCAGCCCGCCAACCTCGCCGCGGCGGCCATGGCCATCGATGCTCTCGCCGGTATCATCGACCAACTCGGCGAGCGCCTGGGTGAATATCGATCGGAGCTTTCCGACGCACTAGGCCAGCTGCGCCTCGCCTACATCCAGCTCTCGTCCATCGGCCCTCAGGACGGCGGAACGCCCTGAGGGCACTGACAGGCTGGTTCGAGACCGGCCATCAGGAGACTTTGTGCAGGAAGCGAGCCTCGAGGCTGCCATCGGGTGCGCACCCGAGTTGCACGGCGACGCGCGTCCCGGGAGCGACTTCTCGCGACCCGTCCGAGATCACCGTGCATTGAAAGCGTATTTGGGGCGCCGGATGCTCGCGAAGGCGCAGAGCCCCCAAGCCGAGGCCACTGTCGAAGCTTTCCACCTCCGCGTCGTGGATTCCCCCGAGAACGAAAGATGACGGGAGGCCGGATGCGGCACTTTCGGCCATTTGCGGGCCTAGGGAACGATCTTGGAGAGGGGAATTTCCAGAATGGCCGTCGCCCCGGCGTCGCTCAGCGCCGGAATCAGCGTGTTGATCCCCTTGCGCGGAACCACCGCTTCGACTGCGTAGCCGGCATGCCCAAAAAGTTCCGCCATGGTGGGGGACTTCATGGCCGGAAGCAGCGCAATCACCTTGTCGACATCGTCGGCCCCTACGTTGAGTTTCAACAGAACATGCTTCCGGGCGGCAAGTGAGCCAGAGAGAAGGGTGTAGAGCTGCTCCATGCCGTGCCGCTTTAACGGATCGGAGGCCGCCTGCTTGTTAGCCAGCAGCTCGGTGTGGGAGACCAGGATGGTGTCGAGGATACGCAGTCCGGCCGCGTGCAAGGCGCGCCCAGTCTCGGTGATCTCGACCACCGCGTCGGCAATTTCGGGAATCTTGGCCTCGGTTGCACCATACGAGAGTTGCACCTCGGCCTCTATCCCATGAGATGCGAAATAGCGTCGCGTCAGGTTGGGATACTCGGTCGAGACACGCAGGCCGTTTCCGAGGTCGGAAACGGACTTGGCAAGCGAATCGCGCGACACGGCGAGCACGACCTTGATGGGATTGCTGGTCACCTTGGAATACTCGAGCTTGCCTATCGAAACCAGGTCGGCCCCGGTCTCCTCCACCCAGTCGCGACCCGCGATGCCAAGGTCGAAGAGCCCCCGCTCCAGATAGGTGGGAATCTCCTGCGGCCGCAGAATGCGCACCTCGTCGATGCGGGGATCGTCCACGCGAGCGCGGTAGTCCACGTCGGAAGAGCGCTCGACGACCAGGTCCGCCGAGGCAAAGAGATCCATCGTCGCTTTCTCAAGCGACCCCTTGGGCAGGACAAGTTTCAGCATCGCACCGCTTCCGCGCACTAGACAATCAGGCTTGGCTGCATACAAACTAGCGGCCCGGCCAGAGCGGCGGAACCGGGCCACAGCTGCTCAGCGGCTCCCTCCGCCCAGGCCGCGCAGCATCGCCAAGCCGATCGCGAGCCCCTTGCGAACCTTGGGATCCCCGAGAGAGCGCACGATCTCGGAGAATTTCGGCGAACTTGTACGTGCCGCTTCGGCAGCGCTCTCACGCAGACCCTGCTGCACTCCCTTCAGGATCGAAGGGTCCAGCTGTCCCGCCAGGCCCATGAAACGGGCCAGGTTCTCCACACCTTGGCGGGTCGAAGGGTTGTCCATGCGATCCATCACCACGGCAAGTGCCGCCGGGCCCTCCTCCAGCAGCCCGTTGAGCAGCTCCACCAGGCCCGACTCAACCAAGTTCTCCCGCAGCCTGGCGAATTCGGCGGCGGTCTGGTCGTAGACGGCCCTGTTTGACAACCCCAGTTCGATCGGCTCGGCCATGGCTAGAGCCCTCCCTGCTTGCGCTTCTCGGGCGGCTGGACGTAGTCCGGCCGGTCCCACTTCGACTCGATCTTTATGCCAAGCTGCGGGTTGCGGCTTCCGTAGCGGAAGTTCCGTCGGGGAAGCGGCGAGGCACCATCCACCTCGAGCACCTCCAGCCTTACTGCAAGCTCCTTGTAGGCAGGCGTGTGCGTGGCCCGATCAGTGAAGTTTGAGGTGAGCACGTTGATTGCCGACTCGTTGCGCTGGGAGTTCATAGGCATGTAAAGCTCATCCCCGCTTACCCGGTCCGTTACCAGTGCCCGTGCTCGAACAGAGCCCCTGCGCGAGATCAGGCGCACCAGGGAACCGTCCTTTATCCCCCGTTTGCCGGCCAGTTCCCCCGAAACCTCCACAAAGGTATCGGGAGTCATCTGCGAGATCCCCACGGATTTGTAGGTGAGGTTACCCTCGTGGAAGTGTTCCAGAAGGCGCCCGTTGTTGAGGTGAAGGTCGTATTCGTCGTCGACTTCCTCAGAGAGCGGTTGCCAGGCGAGTGGGAAAAGCCTGGCCCTCCCGCCCGGGAAGTGGAACGAGTCCAGGTACAGCGACGGGGAGTCCGATCCGTCGGGCGCGACGGGCCACTGCTGGCTCTTGTATCCCTCCAGCCGGCTGTAGGCGACGCCCGCGAAGAACTCCGCGCTCGCCGCCGCTTCGGCCATCACGTCCTCGGGGGACGAATAGCTCCAGCCTGCTCCCATGGCGTTGGCGACCCCGATGACGATCCTCCAGTCCGGCCGGGAATCAGCCAGTGGCTCGATCGCTTCGTACAGCCGCTGGATCCGACGCTCGGTATTGGTGAAGGTGCCGTCCTTTTCCAGCGAGGGGCTGGCTGGGAGGATGACGTCCGCAAACCTCGCGGTGCTGGAAAAGAAGACGTCCTGGACGACAAAGAAGTCGAGCTTGGTGAACGCGTCCTGGACGTGCAGGCTGTTGGCGTCCACCAAGCCCATGTCCTCTCCCATCAGATAGAGCGCCCGCACCTGCCCCTCATGCATGGCTGCGACCATCTCATGATTGTCGAGCCCCTTTCCCGAGGGGAGCTTGACACCCCATGCCGACTCCCATTTGGCCAGTATCGCGGGATCGGAGACCGGCTCGTATCCGGGAAGGTATGCGGGCATCGCCCCGAAGTCGGAGGCTCCCTGAACGTTGTTGTGGCCGCGCAGGGGGTAAGCGCCACATCCCTCCCGTCCGTAGTTCCCGGTCACCAGCAGCATGTTGGAGATGGCAGTCGAGGTGTCGCTGCCCCCGGCGTGCTGAGTTACGCCCATTGCCCACAAGACCGCGACACCCTCGGACTGTGCTATCTCCGTGGCGACCTGCTTCAGGACCTCGGCTTCGATTCCGCAAGCCTGGCTTGCGGATTCCATGTCGAAGGGCGAGAGGCTCTCGCGGTAGGTCTCCAGGCCGTCGACCCGGGAAGCCAGGAACTCCTCATCGGCCAGGCCCGAGTCGAGAATGTACTTAGTAACCGCCGCGAGCCAGATCATGTCGGTTCCCGGCTTGGGGTGGAGGTGGATGTCGGCCCTCTCGGCCATTTCATTCCGGCGCAGGTCCGAAACGATTAGGCGCTGGCCCTTGAGCTTGTGGGATCTCTTCACGCGCGTGGCTATCACCGGATGGCTCTCAGCGGTGTTGGACCCGATCACCACCACCAGCGAGGCCTTGCCGATGTCTGTGATCGAACCGGAATCGCCTCCGATCCCCACGGTTCGCCATAGTCCGGTCGTCGCGGGAGCTTGGCAATAGCGGGAGCAATTGTCCACGTTGTTGGTCCCCGCAACCGCCCTCGCGAGCTTTTGCATCAGGTAGTTCTCCTCGTTGGTGCACTTCGAGGAGGAGATGAATGCGAGCGAGTCCGGCCCATGCAGCGAGCGGATCCTGGAAAGTGACTCGGCCACGTAGGCAAGCGCCTCATCCCAACCTGCCTCGACGAAGCGGTCGCCCCTCCGGATGAGCGGCGTGGTGAGGCGCTCCCCGGAATTGACGAAGTCCCAGCCGAACTTACCTTTCAGGCAAGTTGAGACGCCGTTGGCCGGCCCTTGGGCCGGCTGCACCTTCAAGATCTTGCGGCCCTTTGTCCATATGTCGAACGAACAGCCGACACCGCAATAGGTGCAGACCGTCTTGGTGCGCTTGATCTGCGCGTTTCGCAACCGCCTCTCGGCCTCGGAAAGTGCCATCACCGCTTGGATACCGGTTGCCGGCTCAGCCGCTTTGGTGATCGAGATCATCGGCTCTTTCAGCGCCGCGGGAAGGGAGCTGAGGTAGCCTGCCTCGCCAAGCATGCCTTTCTCCATCAGCGCGTTGCACGGGCACACCGTGACGCAATGGCCGCATCCCACGCAACTCGACTCTCCCGCCGGAACACCGCCGTCCCAGACCACGCGCGGCCTCTCCAAATCCCAGTCGATGGAGAGCGTCTCGTTCACCTGCAGGTCCTGGCAAGCCTCGACGCACCGGCCACAAAGAATGCACTGATTGGGGTCATAGCGGTAGAACGGGTGGCTCGCGTCGACCTCGTAGGGCTTGGGCTCGAATTGGTAGTGCGGGTGCATTATCCCGCTCAGCGCCACCGTTTCGTGAACCACGCAGTCCCCGTTGTTGTTCTCGCACAACGTGCAATAGAGGTCGTGGTTCCGTAGCACGCGGCTGAGCCCTTCCTCCCGGGCTTCCGCGGCCCTGTCGCCGCCGGTCTGTACCCGGAGGTCGCCATGCACACGCTCGCCGCAAGCACGCACCAGCTTCCCATCGACCTCGACCCAGCAGCTGTCGCAACTTTGCAGAGGACCCAGAGCCGGGTTGTAGCAGACCTGAGGAAGCCATGCGCCGGAGCGGTTCACGACGTCGAGGAGGAGCTCGCCCTCCACGGCTTTGACCGATTCGCCGTTGACACTTACCGAGAACGCCATTTTCCCTCCATTCCCGGGGGCAGGCACCGATGGCTGTGGAGCGCGCCGCGGCGAGCATGCCGACGAATGACTTTCCAAACTCTACGCCAGCTCGGGTGTGTATTTCGGCCAACGGAGCGACTCTAGGGCGTCGCTAACCTGTGAACGTGAGCCAAGAATCCCACCCGAGAGCCAAGGTGCTCACCGTCTCGGACGGTGTCATCGCCGGCACCCGGCAAGACGCCTCGGGTGTCGCCCTCGCCTCCCTCCTGGCCGAAAATGGATTTGAGGTGGTGGAGAGGAGGGCCTGCTCCGACGGTACGGCTCCCGTATCGGAGATGCTCCAGAAGATGGCGGCCGGATTCAGTGGCCTGATCGTCACCACCGGCGGCACCGGCTTCACCGAGCGCGACCTCACGCCCGAGGCGACCCTTTCGGTGATCCAGCGCGAAGCGCCGGGGTTCGCCGAGGCGATGCGCGCCGTGAATCCACTCGGGATGCTCTCCAGGGGCGTAGCCGGGGTTCGCGATGGTGCCCTCATTCTCAACACGCCGGGCTCGCCAAAGGGTTCGGTGGAGATGCTCGGCGCGGTAATGAAATACATTCCGCACGCCCTCGCCCTCATGGGCGATCCGCACGCGGAGCACCCGGGCCCCTCGGCGGGCTGAGTTGGCACGCCTGCCCAGTGACGAGCAGATGGTGGAGCTGGCAGCAACGGTTGCCGAGAGTTCCCGCCGCCTGGCCAGGCCGAATCCCTGGGTTGGAGCGGTGGTGCGCTCCCCGCAAGGAAGGATCGCCACAGGCGCTACCGGCCGGCCCGGTCACGACCACGCCGAGATCGTCGCCCTGAAAAAGCTCGGTCGCGATGCCGCCGGGGCAACCATGTGGGTGACGCTTGAGCCCTGCTCGCATTGGGGCAAAACCCCACCGTGCGTAGAACGGATAATCGAAGCCGGAGTGAAGCGCGTGGTCGTCTCGCTCAGGGACCCGGATCCCAGGGTCAACGGGAGTGGAATCGCCATGCTGCGCCAAGCCGGCATAGATGTCGAGGTCGGAGTGGGCGCGGGGCGACGCCTCCAAGAGCTCAGGCCCTACCTGGTATCCCGCTCGCTCGGCCGGCCGTACGTGCTGTTGAAGATGGCGATGACCGCGGACGGGTACACCGCCGCGGCCGACGGCTCCTCGAAATGGATCACGGGCGAAGCCGCCAGATTACGGGTGCAGGAGTTGCGCGCCGACTCCGACGCGATTCTGGTCGGGTCGGGCACCCTCCGAGCCGACAACCCGCGCCTCGACCTGCGTCCGGACGGGGTGAGCCGCTCAGCCGACTCCCCACTGCGAGTGGTCCTGGGTGACATACCCGCCGAAGCAAACGTCAATCCCGCACTTTCCTGGCATGGAACCATAAACGCCCTGCTCGACCGGCTCAAGACCGATGGGATAATCCAGTTGATGGTAGAGGGGGGTGCGAGTGTCGCACACTCCTTCCTCGCCGGCGGACTGGTGGACGAGTTTCGGCTCTTCATCGCCCCAAAACTGCTAGGCGGAAGTGACGGGCGGCGCCTCTTCGAGGGGATCGGCGCCCAAAGCATGTCCGAGGCGTTGGGGATGCGCACCCTGGAGGTCCGGA
>JAJYPE010000257.1 GCA_021795585.1 Actinomycetes bacterium
AGGTGCCCGCTCTCGCAACTCTCGGGCCGGACGGAGCGAGAATGCGGGAGTGCGGCACCGATGGTCAGCCGTGTCGGCGGAACAGCCCCCGGCGGCGGGGCTTGGCTTCGTAATCGCGGATCACATCCGGCGCGGCATCATTGACGATGTCTTCCGCCTGGTCCAGGAGTGAGGCGAGTTCGCCCTCCGGTTCGTCGGGCGGGTCGGTGATGCGAGGCGGGACGAGACTTCCATGGTTCCAAGCCACGTCGGCCAGCCGCCGCTCGTAGCGCGCGCAGTCTGCCGGGCAGCGCCAGGGCGCCTCGGGTGCAAGATCGAGCACGCAGAAGCGCGCCACGTCACCGGTGTTGTAGGTCCGGCTCTGGAAGTGCTTGCACTCTTCACGCATCGCCACGACCCGCTCCTCGCTAGTTAGGCTTGTCGGTGAGATTAGTCGGCTTTGCGCACCCTGTTCGATGGCGCATTTCACAGGGGTGCACACCGATGGGAGGAAGGCTCCGGAAACGCAAAAACGGGCGCGTGAAACACCGCCCTGATCCCGGCCCTACGGCCTTCAATTTCTCCTAGATCCAAGTGCGAGAGCGGGGCCCCGAAACTCTCATTGGGTCGCATTAGAAGTATCGGCCACCTATGCGGAATCCTTTAGCGCTGTTTCAGACATTTCAAAGAATTCCCGCCGATAGTGGGAACAGACAAGGAAACAACTGACCAAACACCCGGCTGGAAGCATACGAGGTAGACAATGAACCCCAACGACGAAAACAGGATCCCCGAGGAAGAAAACCCGACCGAGGACCTTTCCGGCGCGGCCGAGTCCACCGAGCAGATGGCGACACCCACCTCACCAGGGCCGGAAGGCCCCGGAAACGCCGAGGGCGCGGCCCCCGGCCCGGATGCGACCAGTGAGATCCCGGGGGCCCAGTCCGAGAATGCGACGAGCGAGATCCCGGCGGGGACGTCGGCACAAGGGCCTGCCGCCTCGTCCGCAACACCGCGCAACGCGCCTCTATACGCGGCGCCAGGCAAGACTCCCACCAGCTTCCGCACCGCCAGGGTTCTGGCCACCGCCGCGGTGGTCGCGGCGGTAGTAGGTGGAGCGGCCGGCTTCGGTGGATACAAGCTGGCCGAAAGCTCCTCCCCCACCACCACCTCGCTGGCGCCCGTGGTCACCAGCGGCACCAACACCTCTTCAAGCGGCTCGGGCCAGACCAATATCCAAGGCGTCCTTGCCAAGGTCGAGCCGGCGGTGGTCGACATCTCCACAACGGGCTACCAGTCCAACGGCTTCTTTGGCGGATACAGCCAATTCCAGGCGGCCGGCACCGGGATGATCATCTCCTCCGGCGGCCTTGTCCTCACGAACAACCACGTGATCGCAGGTGCCACCAGCATCAAGGTCACGCTACTGGGCCAGACCAAGAGCTACACGGCCAAGGTGGTCGGGACCGACCCGGCTCATGACGTGGCCGTGGTACAGATCGAAAGCGCGCCGAAGCTGCCAACCGTCTCGTTCGGCGACTCCTCCAAGGTCCAGGTCGGAGACAGCGTGATAGCCATTGGCAACGCCTTGGATCTCCAGGGTCTGCCCACCGTGACCCAGGGAATCGTCTCGGCCACGGGGCGCACGGTCTCGACCGGGACCACCACCCTCTCAAGCATGATCCAGACCGACGCCCCGATCAGCTCCGGCAACTCCGGCGGCCCGCTGATCAACGCGGCTGGTGACGTGATCGGCATGAACACCGCGGTGGCCGCGACATCCAGTTCACAGGTGGCCCAGAACATCGGATTCGCCCAGGCGATCAACTCGGTGCTTCAGGTCGTGAAGCAGATCGAGGCGCATCCCAACGGCGGCACGGTGACCACGGTGACCAGCAACAAGGCCTACCTGGGAGTGGCGGTGCAGGACATGTCCTCGACCATCGCGTCCCAACTCGGCCTCCCCACCTCACTGCAGGGCGCCCTGGTTGACGAGGTCGTGCCGGGATCACCGGCAAGTAACGCCGGGATCACCGCCGGATCGGTTATCACCCAGCTCGGCGGATCCCCCATCGCATCGGCGTCCGCCCTGGTAACGGCCATTCACGCTCATCATGCGGGCGACTCGGTCAAGGTGACATGGGTCGACGCAAACGGCTCCAAGTCCGCGACGGTTTCCCTAGCCGCCGCTCCCACAGCGTGAGCTCGGGCATAGAGGTAGGATTTGCGTGAGTACCAGTTACCCGCTTGGAGCAGCAATGACCGCCAACGACAACGGCTCTATGCCGAGAGTGTTGGTCATCGACGACGAGGCATCCATAACCGAGCTAGTAGCCCTGGCCTTCTCCTACCAGGGCTACAAGGTCGAGAAGGCGCTGGGCGCTCGCGAGGGCCTGGACAAGGTGAAGAGCTTCGGTCCTGACATCATCCTGCTGGACGTGATGATGCCGGATCTCGATGGCTTCGAGGTCGCCAAGCGCCTCCGGATGGAGCGCAACGACACGCCAATTATCTTCCTGACCGCGAAGGATACCACCGAGGACAAGGTGGCGGGCCTGAAGCTCGGCGGCGACGATTACATAACCAAGCCCTTTTCTCTCGAGGAACTCTCGGCCCGTGTTGACGCCATCCTGCGCCGCACCCGCCTGGGAGCCGGCTCCGAAGGCCGCCTCGTCTTCGCAGACCTGGTGCTCGACTCCGATACGCACGAGGTGTACCGCCGCGGCGAGCCGATCGAACTCACCACGACCGAGTTCAACCTTCTCCAGTACTTGATGGAAAACGCACGCCGTGTGGTCTCAAAGGCCCAGATTCTCGACCACGTCTGGCACTACGACTTCGGGGGCGACGCCAACATAGTGGAGACCTACGTCTCCTACCTGCGGAGGAAGATCGATCTTCCTGGCGAGGCTTCCCTCATCCGCACCGTCCGAGGTGCCGGATACTCGCTCAGGATGCCGAGCAGTTACGAATCCCGGTGAGCCCGCAACCCCGCCCCCTGCCGGGGGCGGCCGGCCGGCGGAACCAAGGGGTGCCATGAGCGAGGAAACCAGGAGCAGGCGGCGAAGATGGCCGTGGCGGAAGCGCCTGGGGGCAGGCGCGGAGCATTCCAAGGGTCCAAAGGCAAAATCCTCGCTCAAGTCGAAACTGGTTCTCACCGTAGCGCTGCTGGTCATGGCAGGCCTGGCCGTAGCGGACATCGCTACCTACACCTCGCTTCGATCCT
>JAJYPE010000258.1 GCA_021795585.1 Actinomycetes bacterium
GTAGGATTGCGCGAGAAGGAAAGTGCGGGACGGCATGCGCAAGCTCGGTTTTAGGATCGCGGTCTTGGCGCTGCTGGTCGTTGCGTACATCGTCAGCCGGCATGCAGCGCCGGGCGCGACGCCGGTACCACCGTCCAACCCAACCGCAAACGTCACAATCTCCCAATTGGCATGGGACACCTGCGTAGCAGGTAATCCACATGCGGGGATACCCGTCTCCGAATATCCCGCCTCCTTCAACCCCGACAGCCTGGTCAATACGCCTGCGTGCAACGCGGCCGTCTTGCAGCAGATCAACGAGCGCCATCGCGCGGAAGGGGTTCGGCCGATGGTGCTTCCCACGGATTTCGCTTCGCTTAGCCCCTCTATGCAGCTCCTGGTCGTCGCCAATGCCGAGCGCACCTCCCGCGGTCTTCCTCCTATCGCCGGAGTGGTCGCGAGCTTGAACAGAGACTCCCAGGTTGCGGCAAGGCAAGGCATCGATCCCAACCCGAGCAACGCCGACGGTCCCTGGACGGTGTATGACAGCATCTGGGCCGGAGGCTACCCCAGTGCGCTGCTGGCGGACTTCGACTGGATGTACAACGACGGGTGGGGCGGGAACTCCAACAGCACCATCAACCTGGACTGTCCCTCGGCCACCGCCAAAGGATGCTGGGGGCACCGTGACGCGATACTCGACGACTATCAGTTGAGCCAAGGCGAGATTCTCGTAGGCGGCGCCGCGGTGGTCACCACCGGCCCTTCCTCGCTGGCCCTTCCATCGCTTGCCGCGGCATTCGAGGCCGTTCCACGCGCTTCTGTGAAGATCGAAGCAAGAATTCCCGGCTAGAGGGCCATCGGGGCGCTGGTGGTCGCGATCGGCGCGGGCAGGTCGCTCCCTCCCGTCAAATAGCGGTCCACGGCCGCCGCGGCCGAGCGTCCCTCCGCGATGGCCCAGACGATCAGGCTCTGCCCTCTCCTTGCGTCTCCGCAAGCGAAGACGCCATTCCGCGAGGTCACCCAGTCGTCGCCGGCGAGGATCGATCCACGCGGGGTCAGCTCCAGCCCAAGCTGCGCAACCGCTGATTCGGCGGCAACGCCTACGAAGCCCATGGCCAGCAATACCAGGTCTGCGCCGAGTCTGATCTCGCTACCGTCCAACTTGGCAAAGCCACCGTCACGTGCAACGACTTCATGCACGTTGAGTGCGGCGACCCGACCTTCGCCGTCGGAGACGAAGGCCTCCGTGTTCAGCGAGAACATGCGTTCACCGCCCTCCTCGTGAGCGGAGGAGACCCTGAAAATCGCCGGATATGTCGGCCACGGCTGGCCGGCCGGACGGTCGTCGCCCGGGCGGGGAAGAATCTCTATCTGCGTGACGCTCAGCGCCCCTTGACGGTGGGCGGTCCCGACGCAATCCGCTCCGGTGTCCCCGCCGCCAATGACGACTACGTGCTTGCCCTTGGCGTTTATGGGTGGCGCTTCGAGGTCGCCCTGTTGGACGCGGTTGGCCCAAGGCAAGTACTCCATGGCCTGATGCACCCCGGCAAGTTCCCGACCGGGCACCGGCAGGTCGCGAGGTTTTTCTGATCCGATGGCGAGGAGGACCGCATCGAAGTGGTCTGCGACCTCCGCCGCGTCGATGTCACGCCCGATCTCCACGCCGGTGACAAAGACCGTTCCCTCGGACTCCATCTGGGCGAGCCGTCGATCGAGAATGCGCTTTTCCAACTTGAACTCAGGGATGCCATATCGCATCAGGCCGCCGATGCGGTCGGCCTTCTCATATACGGTCACGGCGTGCCCGGCCCTGGTCAGCTGCTGTGCGGCGGCAAGGCCAGCCGGCCCGGAGCCAACCACTGCGACTCGGAATCCGGTCGCGACGCTCGGGGTGACCGGATTCACGAGCCCTTTCGCGAACGCATGCTCGATGGTTTCCTGCTCGATGAGCTTGATGGAGACCGGGTCACTGGGTATGCCCAGGACGCAGGCGGACTCGCACGGCGCGGGGCAAAGGCGGCCGGTGAACTCGGGAAAGTTGTTGGTTGCGTGCAGCCGCGCAATCGCCTCCTTCCACTCATTGCGGTAGATCAGGTCGTTCCACTCAGGAATGAGGTTTCCAAGTGGACATCCCTGGTGGCAGAAGGGGATGCCGCAGTCCATGCATCTGGCCGCCTGGGCCGTCAGATCCTGGTCGGCGAAGGGGAGGTAAACCTCCCTCCAGTCATGTATCCGCAGTTCGGCGGGCCGCCGCTTGGGGCCGCCACGTTGGTACTGCATGAAGCCGCGAGGATTTCCCATTCGAATCGATTCTCCCTCTCGTCCCCGGCCGTCAGGCGCCCTGTGCGGAGGCGCGGCGGCTGGCCATGAGCACGCGCTTGTAGTCACGCGGGAAGGCTTTCACGAACCTGTCCACTTCGAAATCGAATTTCGCCAGGATCGCTTCCGCCCTGGCCGAACCGGTCTCGCGGAGATGCTCAGAGATGATCTGGAAGAGCCAGGATCGGTCCTCCTCCTCCAGCGGATCCAGGTCGATCATTTCGGGATTGGCCAACTCTGCAAAGCGGCGCTGCGGATCCCAGACAAATGCCTCGCCTCCGGACATGCCGGCTCCGAAGTTTCTGCCCGTCGCCCCGAGCACTACGACGCGGCCGCCCGTCATGTACTCACAGCCATGGTCGCCCACTCCTTCGACCACCGCCGTGGCCCCTGAGTTGCGCACACAAAAGCGCTCGCCCACTACCCCACGGATGAAGGCCTTGCCAGCAGTGGCGCCGTAGAGGATGACGTTCCCGGCGATGATGTTCTCTTCCGCCACCAACGTCGAGCGGGAATCGGGCCGCAGCACGAGGGTGCCGCCGGAAAGTCCCTTGCCCACGTAATCGTTGGCATCCCCGACCAGCGTGAGCTTTATCCCCTTGGGGACGAAGGCACCGAAGCTTTGCCCTGCGGAGCCGGTAAAGGTGAAGTCGATGGATGCCTCAGGAAGGCCCGCCCCTCCCCAGCGCTTGGTCAGCTCGTACCCGAGCATGGTTCCCACCGAGCGGTTGAGGTTGCGGATCTCGAACTCGCCCCTCACTCGGCCACCATTGGCAAGGGCATTCCAAGCCGCATCGATCAGGCGGTTGTCCAGGACGCGCTCCAGGCCGTGCTCCTGCTTCACGGAGCTCTTGCGCGGAGGATCGTCCGTGAGGTGCGCGGTCGAC
>JAJYPE010000259.1 GCA_021795585.1 Actinomycetes bacterium
GACCAAGGATACTACGGTAAAGCTCCAGGTGGCCTTGGGCGCTCGCCCGCCAGGTCATCGCTGCAGCCCTGCTGCGGCCCGCTTCCGCCATGACAGCCAGCGAGTCACCACCTTCGATAGCCACCGTCAAGGCGTTGGCGATCGACTTGACATCAAGCGGGTCCACCAGGAGGGAATCCTCGCCCGCGTATTCGGCCATGGCCGACTGATCGGAGGTGATCAGCAGGCTGCCCTGCGACATGGCTTCGAGACCCGGGAGACCGAAGCCCTCCTCCAGCGAAGGGTACACGGTGGCCAACGCCCGCCGATAAAGCGCGCCGAGCTGCAAGTCGCTTACAAAGCCCACCAGTCTTCCTCGCCCGGAAGCCTCTAGCAGATCCAATTTGGGGCGCAAGCGGCTCTCCCTCCAACCAACCAGCCCGGCCACGACAAGCTCGACTTCCGAGGTGTCAAGCGAAAGGAACGCATCGAGAAGGCGCTCGAGGTTCTTTCGCGGCTCAAGGGTTCCGCAGAACAAGAGGTACGGACGGCGAACGCCAAGGACCCCAATAATGTCGTCGTCCCCGGCTCCCGGCGGTGCAACGAATCGTGCGGGCGATACGCCGTGACCTATCACCACCGTCGTTGCCCGGGTATCGAAATGGCGTCGGAAAGCCTCGAGTGCGCTTCGAGAAGGAAAGATCAGGCCGTGGGCCCTGGCCGCGGAGGCTGCGATCATCCTGCGAAAGAACACCACCTTGCTCCGCTGGTGCCACTCGGGATGCTCGAGAAAGGTCATGTCGTGTATGGTCGCCACCGTCGGCATGTGCAGACCACTGGGCAGCGTGTAATGGATCCCGTGATAAAGAGCCGCCCCGTGACGTTCGACGGCTCGCGCCATGGCTAGGCGTTCGAAAGCGATGCGCGCGGGCCGAGGAGCGGGAACCTCCCCGGAGACACGCAGGCCCGGGCAAAGCCGCCCGAACCTCTCCTCGTCCCCGCGCTTGGCGATGGCCAGAAGTTCGATCCCCGCATCCGGTGCGGCGTCCACGGCTTCACCAAGGAATCCGACCGCATAGCGGCCAACTCCCGTCAAGTTGGCCGGCACCGCACTCAAGTCCACCGCCACCAGGCTCGACCCACTCAAAGGACCGCCTCCAGCACCTTGCGCGCGGTGTCCTCCCAACGAAGGGCGGACGCCTTGGCCAGACCCTCTCGCACCAGGCTGGACTTGAGGCGGTCGTCGGAGAGCACGCGCGCGATCCCGCGGGCGATGTCATCCACGGAGCGTGGGTCGACGATCTCGGCCACTTCCGGCGAGGTGGAGGGGATGCGGGAAGCCACCACGGGGGTGCAACTGGCCATTGCCTCGATGGGGGGAAGGCCGAATCCCTCGTGCAGCGGAACGTAGACGAGCGCAGCCGCCCGCCGATAAAGACCGGCAAGCACCCGCGGATCAACGTGCCCGACGGCAAAGACGCCCGAGGTCTGCTGCGGACCCTCCCTCCAGCCGCGCGGGCCGACCACCACGAGCGGGTATTCCCCTCCCAGCTCGCTGCGGCAGCGGGCCGCCGCCTGGACAAGGCGAGCCATATTCTTGCGAGGCTCAAGCGTCCCGACCGAGAGGAGGAACGGAGAGCGAACGCCCAACCCTTCGAGCAGGCGATCCGCTGCTTCGAGGTCGGCGGTCGGAAGGTGGTCCGCCCCTGGCGGGGCGAGGACGATGCGTGACTCCGCGATCCCTGCCCGCGTCAGCGCCGCCTTTGAATCCTCCGAAATGGTGATCACTCGCCCTCCGGCTGCGCGAATTAGTTCGAGCCTCTGCTCATGCCACTTCAATCCGCGCCGGGTGAATGTCTCCGGGACTTCGCGAAAAGCAAGGTCGTAAACTGTGAAGGTGCACGTGGGCGCGGTGGGAAACCTCGGTCCGGCCATCGAAAGGCTTAGGCAGGCGTCGTAGCCGCCCGGCTTTCGGGCCAGACCCCATTCCCAGGCCCGCATCAGTGCCCGATGCGGAAGGCGCGAGTGTCCGACCGGCAGGCCAAAGGCATCCAGCCGATCCTCCCCGGGCACCCTGGATGCGTATAGCTCCACCGCTGCACCCAAGGAAGGTGCGATAGCGGCCAGCCGGGAGGCGACCTCAGCGGTGTAAACACCAATGCCGCCTGGCGTCGGCGCGTGCAGTTGCTCGGCAATAACTAGAACCCTGGAAGTCATGTCTGCATTCGAACCTACTTGGGACATGAGGTGCGGACTATGCGGCAATCGCCTTCGAATAGAGCGCCGCCAACCCTTTTGCCGTCTTTTCCCAGCTGTACCGGGATATCTGGACAGTGGCGCGAGAAACCATCTCCGCGCGCAAGGCCGAGTCCTCCATCACCGCCGACAGCGCTGCGGCAAGCGCGGAAGCATCGCCAGGCGGAATCAGCACCGCACCATCCCCCAAAACCTCCGGCAGCGATCCCGCGAGGCTAGCCACCACCGGGGTGCCAAGGGCCATTGCCTCGATGGGGGGAAGGCCGAATCCCTCGTAGATAGAGGGATAGGCGAATACCGCCGCCCTGGCCAGGAGGGCGAAGCGCTCGGCCGAGCCCACATATCCGGGGAGAAGTATGCGTGCCCGATAAGGATTGGCCTCCACTCTCGAGCGCACCTCCTCCGACCCCCAGCCCGGCTGGCCGGCAATCACCAGCCTCAGATCATGATGCCGGCCTCCCAGCTCGGCAAACGCGTCGACAAGCGTGGCAAACCCCTTGCGCGGCTCGATGGTGCCCAACCCGAGAATGTAGGGCGCGCCGCCTAGCTGTCGGGCAATGCCGGCAGCTGGTCCTTCTTCGGCATTCCCACCACCTTCAGGCAAGGTGGGCAGGCCATGGGGCACCGCGATCACCCGTTCGGGATCGGCGCCAAAATGCTCGACCACCTGCCCGGCGATAAATGCGCTCGGCGTGTGAACATAAGCCCCGCCCCGGATGGCCCGCGCAATCAGCCGCGGATAAATCAACGTCGAGGGATCCGCCGCCTCGGGGTAAAGCAGAGGCGTCAGGTCATGAACAGTGACAACCCGGCGGGCGCGCAAGGATGGCGGGACGACGAAGTTGGTCCCGTGCACCACATCGAGACGTCCGGTGAACAGCTCGACCCAAGGAAAATCGACCCGGCTCCAGCTCGCCTGGAGCGGCCGCGCCGGCATCG
>JAJYPE010000260.1 GCA_021795585.1 Actinomycetes bacterium
CCCTGGTGCATACCCAAGCCTCTTTTGCGTCCGCCGACATCGTGACTGCGGGATTGGTGTCGGCCGGGCCGAAGCCGATGGTTCCCATGATCTTGGGCACGGCCGTGTCGACGAGGTAGGCGTTGGCGAGGCCACTGCCGATCCCGCCGACTACCAGCGCCTTTGACGCCGCACTCGGCGAGATCGAAAACGCCGTGGTGGTGGTGGCGGCGGAGCCGGTAGAGGTTGTGGTGCCCCCTGGCCCCTGGGCGGCACCGGTGCCACACGCAGCGGCAAGAGTCCCGGCGAGGGCGAAAGAGAGCGGGGCGATCCATCTCGGTCGCTTGCGTGCCCCGATTGTCATGCCCGGCCCGGTCAACGCCTGGTCTCCTTGTCGGCACCGCGAGGTGCAGCGTCACCAGTATCGTATCGCCTCGCTCGAACCGCCTGGTTATCGTCTTGAAGGAGGGCCGGGGCTATGAAAGTTGGAGGGGCCGTGTCTTTGGCGGGAATCATCGAGGCTGAGATGGCCGGCTGGCCGGTTGGTGCCTCTTCCGCGTGCCTTGTGCGCTTCGACGTGGCCGGGGAGGTGGCCGAGAGCCTCGCCACCGCAAGTGCCTCGCAACCTTTCCGGCTGGCCTCGGTTTCCAAGCCGGTCTCGGCGCTGGCGTTCCTGGTGGCCATGGAGGAGGGGCTGTTCGAACTCGACGAGGTGATCGAGCCGCTGGGGGCGAGCTGGCGCGAACTCCTCGCTCACGCGAGCGGGCTTCCCACCGACCGGGGCGGGAGGGTCGACCCGGGGGATCTGGCCGAGCTGCTTAAGTCCGGCGCTGCCGGATTTCAGGGCGCGCGCGCTCCAGGGAGCCGCAGAATCTACTCCAACCTCGGCTTCGAGCTTGCGGCCGAGCTGCTGTCGAAGCGCGCGTCGATGCCCTTTGCGCGCTATGTGGGAGAGGCGGTCTTGGAGCCGCTTGGCATGAGCGGGGCCCGGGTGGATCCTTCCCTCTATCCGGCGGCCGGCCCGCACGGTGCGGCGGCTGGAATGTCAGCGTCGGCGGAGGAGCTGGGGCGGCTGGCCGCCGAACTGCGCGCCCCCCGTCTGGTCTCGCGCTCGACCATCACCGAGGCGTCCTCGCTCCAGTGCGGCCCCCTACCGGGGGTGCTGCCGGGTTACGGGATGCAGCAGAACAACGCCTGGGGGCTGGGCCTTGAGATCCGCGACGCCAAGGATCCGCATTGGAGCGGATCGCTGAACAGTGAGGGTACCTTCGGACATTTCGGCCAAAGTGGCACCTTCATGTGGGTCGACGCCGAGTTGGGGGCGGCGCTGGTGGTGCTTACGGACCGTCCCTTTGATGAGTTCGCCAGGAGCGCCTGGCCGGCGCTCTCGGACCGGATCATCTCGGAGCTGGCTTAGGCCGCCGCCGACCGGCGCGCGGCGCCGCTCACGCCGCCGAGAAGATTGACCACGTTGGTGAATCCCAGGTGCACCAGAGTCTCGGCTGCCTCCAGCGAGCGGTTGCCGTTCTGGCAGATGAGCGCGATACGCGTGTGGCGGGGGTAGCCGGCAATGCGGTGGCGAAGCTGGCCCAAGGGGATGTTTGTCGAGTCGGGTAGTGCTCCGAGGGCGAGTTCGTAGGGCTCGCGAACGTCGATCACGACGTATCCGTCGGCCACGAGTTCGCCTGCTCGGTGGGCCGGGTGGTGGCGGAAGGTCACGGTATCCTCCTCTAGTCGTTGGTAGGGCCATTATACCCTATGGGGTATATTGTCCGTACATTTGCCGGAGGCTTTAGGACTTTTCTCTCAGGCGGTGGCCACGGGGTTCGCGGCTCGCTTGGCCCGAGGCAGCGTGGCGATGACGAGCGCCGCGACGGCAAAGGAGGCAGCGATAGCGTAAAAGGCGGCATGGAAGCCGGCCTTGTCGATGAGCAGCCCAATGGCGAAGAGCCAGAAGGACCCGATCCCAAAGGCGATTGCGAAGAAGAGGCCGAAGGCCTGCCGCGACTCGGCCGGGTTCACGGTGTCGGCGAACATTGCCTGCAGCAGTGGCGATTCGCTGTAGGAGAAGATGCCGACCAGGAGCGCCATCACCGAGAGCGCCAGCATCGAGCTTCCCGCCAGTATGAAGGCGGCGATCATGATCGCCCCGATCACGTAAGTTCCAAGGAGCGCCACGCGTTTGCCGATGCGGTCTGCCAACCAGCCGGCGAAAAGAGGGCCGGCAATGCCGCCGACGCTCATGACGGTGAAGACGACACCGATTTCGATGGTGGAAAGTGTCTTCTGGTGATGCAGGTAGGCCGGGATGTACGCGGCGAGCACACCCAGCCCTCGTCCGGCTGCCGATATGACCGAGGCAACCAGTATGGTGGCGCTCGAGCGGTTCGCCAGAGCCCGGATCTGGGCCGAGAGCGGCCGGGCCGCCACTTCGTGCTCCTCCTGGTCGACGCGGTCCCGGGCCAGGGCGGTGGCCACGTAGACGCCTCCCAGGGCGAGGGGGATGGCCAGCAGGTAGAGGGCGTCCCTCCAGCCAAAGGCCGCGATGGCGACCGAGAGGAGGATGGGCACCGCCATCGTCCCTATGGTTCCACCGGTGGTGTGCCAAGCCAGCACCGACCCCTTGCGCTTGGGATAGCGGTTGGTCAGATACGCGCTGCCCAGGGGGTGCTGAGGCCAGTAGACCAGGGCGGAGAAGACGCGCGCGAGGCCGAACAGCCCAAGGGTCCCCGAGGCCGCGCCCGCCGCGGCGGCCACGGCCAGGCCGAAGTTCTGAAAGCCGAGCACCGAACGGGTCGAGTGCTTGCGCACCAGCCAGGTAGCCCCCTGAAGCAGGCCGCCCAGCACTCCGGAGATGGTCAGGTAGATGCCGAGTGTGGTGTAGCTGGTGTGGAAGGCGACGATCACAAACGGATAGGTGAGCGCGATTCCCGCGTTGTAAAGGTGCTGCACGGCGTGCGACACCGTGAGGACGGCCACCGGCCGCCTCCAGGGGGCGAGCTTCTTCTCCGCCGTTTTTGCCATCGTTTGGAGCTACTCCCCGTCGAGGTGCCTCTGCCGGCAGTTTTTTGGATATGAAGCGCGCAGGGTGCAGGTGGAAGCCAATGCTATCCCTGTTCGGAGGCTAGGTCGGCTTCCGACTCGACGAGCTTGGCAAAGCGGGCCAGGTCGGCCTTGAAGACGAGCTTT